>DATEPO010000162.1:0-3508 GCA_035273145.1 Nitrospiraceae bacterium | reverse complement strand
TTAGCCGGCTATGTGGATGAACAGATGCGGGAGCTTTCCAAGAGCATGAAGACAGCGACTATGTCCAAACTTGCGGTTCTCGCGGCTATCAATATCACTCATCAACTGTTCCAAGCCGAACGGATGCGCCAAGAAGGCGATGCCGACATTAATCGTCGTGCGGCCAACTTGATGGAATCTATTGAAGAACACCTGCAAACCGCCGGCCCATTGAAATAGCGGTTTTCTCTAAAGAGTTGCATTCATTGGTACGTTTTGATAGGTTGCGGAGAGTCCTGCCATAAGAATATGGGAGGAAGAGAATAGCGCAGTGATTCTGGACGATCGTGTAAGGCTTACGACGTGATGAATGTATTGAAACTGATTTTGATGGTGATGTGCGGGGCTATTTCCTACGGACGAATTGCCATGGGAGTCGTTTCCGGTCAAGCGTGTCTAGTATGGGCAGACCGAGCTTCTTCCATTGTGAACGGGTCATCGGTACAGCATGGTAGATTAGGAAGAGGCCATCCAGCGACTTATAATAATAATCGGTTTCATCGATGGTTGGCTGCCTTGACCGGCATGTTGTCCTACCCCTTTACGAGTAGAGGTCGTCCTTTTCCGGCTCCGCGGTTCACGTTGCCGGTCACCACTTCGTAGCACGTCTTCTTCGTCCGCTCGCTGCGCATTCTCTCATTCATCACGGAGTCGACACAGTCGATCGTTTCGAGCCTTTGCTCGTAATGATCATGATGAACGACGTGACTTGAAGGGGGGTGCCGACCATTTTTACCGACATTGTCACATACCTTGCCGTTGCTATTGTGGGAGCAGTGATTGGCATTGCCATCAATGCAATCGTCCAGCGTAAGAAATTGACCGCCGAGCGCAATCAAGCGGATGAATATGTTCGCCACACTCGTCAGGGGGCGGAACGGGAGGCTGAAAACCTCGTCAAAGAAGCAAAATTAGAAGCGAAGGACATGCTGCTTCAGGCCAAAGGCGACATTGAACGGGAACAGAAGGTGAGGCAAGGTGAACTGGCGGTGCACGAAAAGCGCGTGCTTCAGCGAGAGGAGCATTTAGAACGCAAAATTGCCGCGGTGGAACGGCGTGATGCTGAAGCGCAAAGACGTGAAGCGCTGCTCGCGAAACGGGAAGAGGCGGTCGCCGGGACTGAAGCCTCCAGCGAGCGGTTACTGAAAGAACGCCGACAGTCGCTGGAACAGGTGTCCGGCATGACTGTTGAAGAGGCCAAGCGTCAGCTCATGTCGGAGATTGAAGGCGTGGCGAAGCATGAAGCCGCCGGTATGGCCAAGCGAATCCTCGATGATGCCAAAGAAAATGCCGAACGGGAAGCGCGCGAGATCATTACCCGTTCGATCCAGCGTGTGACCCGCGATTACGTGTCTGAAGCGACAATTTCCGTTGTTCCGATTCCAAACGATGGGATGAAAGGGCGGATTATCGGTAAAGAAGGACGCAACATCCGGGCAATCGAAGCGGCGACCGGCATTGACCTTATTATCGATGAAACACCGGAAGCCGTGATCATTTCCGGGTTCGATCCGCTCCGGCGAGAAATCGCCAAGGTGTCACTAGAGCGCCTCATGCATGACGGGCGGATACATCCGACCCGAATCGAAGAGATTGTCGAAAAGGTCAAAACCGATCTTGATAAAATGATGATCGAAGAGACTGAGAAAATTATCTTCGAGGTCGGCCTCGCCGATTTCCATCCGGACATCATCAAGATTCTTGGCCGGCTCAAATATCGAACAAGTTATGGGCAGAATAATCTGTACCACGCTCGCGAGGCCTCGTATATCTGCGGGATCATGGCCGCCGAACTGGGCTGTGATGTCAAGTTGGCGAAACGCGGCGCCTTGCTGCACGACATCGGAAAGGCGGTCAGCCATGAGGAAGAAGGGCCGCACGCTATGCTGGGGGCGGATATCGCCAAGCGTTATGGAGAATCGATTAAGGTGGTCAATGCTATTGCGGCGCACCATGAGCAAGTCGAGCCGCTCTGTCCCGAAACCGTCCTAGTCGCCGCGGCAGAAGCATTGTCGGCTGCGAGGCCCGGCGCGCGCCGTGAAGCGTTAGAATCCTACGTCAAGCGACTCGAGAAATTGGAATCGTTGGCGGTGGCATTTGCCGGCGTGCAAAAGGCCTATGCGATCCAAGCGGGGCGAGAAATTCGTGTCATTGTTCGGCATGATGAAGTCAGCGACGCAGAGTCGTTGCTCATGTCGAGGGAGCTGGCGAAGCGAATCCAGGATGAATTGACGTATCCAGGGCAAATTAAAGTGACGGTGATTCGGGAGAGCCGTTTCGTCGATTTTGCAAAATAATAGCCGTCAGTTTTCAGCTAGCAGAGTTGACTGTTAGAATTCAAAAGGCCTTACATCATGAAAGTGCTCTTCATTGGCGACATCATGGGCGAGCCGGGGCGGCGAGCGATTGCACGGCGTCTTCCCAAACTAGTGGCGGACCACAAGATCGACATCGTGTTCGGCAACGGGGAAAATGCCGCGGGAGGATTCGGTATTACACCCGAACTGGCTCAGGAATTGTTCGACCAGGGTCTCGCTGTCATTACGCTTGGCAACCATGCGTGGGATAAAAAGGAAATTGCCGATTATATCCGCTATGAGCCGCGGCTGTTGCGGCCGGCGAATTACCCGGAAGGAGTACCGGGACGAGGCAGTCTCGTCGTGGAGACGCCGGCCGGCGAGCGGGTGGCCGTCCTGCAACTTATGGGACGAGCCTTCATGCCGACCTTGGATTGTCCCTTTCAGGTCGGTAGGCGGGAAGTTGACCGGCTCAAAGCCGAGACGCGAGCCATTATTGTCGATGTGCATGCAGAGGCCAGCTCGGAAAAAATGGCCATGGCACATTACTTAGATGGAGATGTCTCGGCTGTTGTCGGAACGCACACCCATGTTCAGACGGCGGATGAACAAATTCTTCCCAATGGTACGGCTTATCTGACCGACATTGGAATGACCGGGCCGATTCATTCTGTTATCGGCATCAAAAAGGAATTGGCGATTGAAAAGTTTCTGACGGGCATGCCGCGGCGCTTTGAGGTCGCGACCGGACCGGCGGTCCTGTCGGCCGTCTTAATAGAATTGGATAGTCAGCTCGGGAAAGCGATTCACATTCAACGATTCCGCATTCCGGATTGAAAACAGGGAGCGGTTTCTTCGCGACCGCGCGCTCTCCATTACACTCCCAATGCTCGGGACCCCGCAAAAGATCCTGACTGTTTCAGAGCTCACGCTGCTTGTCCGAGACCGATTGGAGCATGGGTTCCCGGATCTATGGATTGAAGGCGAAGTCTCCAATCTGCGTACGCCTGGGTCCGGCCATCTCTATTTCACCTTGAAGGACGAGAGCAGCCAGATTCGAGCGATTCTCTTTCGAACCGGCGCGCAGCGGCTTCGATTTGCGCTGCGTGAAGGGCTTCATGTCGTTGTTCGTGGACGGCTCACGGTGTATGAACCGCGGGGGGAATATCAAG
>DATEPO010000161.1:0-3402 GCA_035273145.1 Nitrospiraceae bacterium | reverse complement strand
TCTGCGTCGGCATGATTTACGAACGGACTCATAGCCGGCTCATCATGGACAATACGGGATTGGCAGGGCCCATGCCTCGCTATGCGACCTGCTTGGTCATCTTCGCGCTGTCGTCGCTTGGGCTGCCTGGGACCAATAGCTTTGTCGGTGAATTTTTAGTCTTGGTCGGGACCTTCTTTTGGAGCCGGTTCGCGGCGGTGATTGCGACACTGGGCATCATTCTGGCGGCCGCCTATATGTTGTGGATGGTGCAACGCGTGGCCTTTGGCCTACCCGCCAAGGCGCAGGCTTCACATCTATCGGATTTGAATTGGCGAGAAATGGTCATCCTGGGCCCATTGGTGCTGTTGGTGTTCTGGATCGGTGTCTATCCCTCTCCTCTCTTGACCCCGATGCATCAGACCGTCAATCGCTTGGTCGAACGAGTCGAACATGACAGATACGAGGTGCGAGGTGCGCGATACGCGGTGGAAAATCAGACAAATCCTACCTCGTATCTCGAACCTCGAACCTTGAACCTTCTTCCTGGATTGCCATGACCTTACCGCTCAACGATCTGTTTGCCATTTTGCCGGAGCTCATTGTCGCGGGGACGGCGTGCCTGGTCTTGGCACTCGATCCCCTGACGCCGATGGCCAAGAAAGACTGGTTGGCGTGGTTGAGCCTTGGGGCGCTGATTCTGTGCATCGGTGTCACCGCTTCGCAACTCGGTGGGGTCGTCTCGGCGTTCAGCGATCTGGTCATCATCGATCCCTATGCGTGCTTCTGGAAGCTGCTGCTGTATGGAGGGAGCGGGTTGACCATCCTCCTGTCCATGTCGTACTTGAAGGAAGAGCGTATCCATCTGGCAGAGTATTACGGCTTTCTCCTCCTGTCGCTTGCCGGCATGATGATTATGGTCTCGGCGGCAGACCTCTTGACCATCTATTTGGGCCTCGAACTGATGTCGTTAGCCCTGTACGTGCTCGCGGGGTTCAAGCGGGCCGAATCCCGCTCGTTGGAGGCGTCGGCAAAATATTTCGTGCTCGGTTCGTTCTCTTCCGGCATCCTCCTGTATGGGATTTCCCTGCTCTACGGTCTTGCCGGCAGCACACGTTTGTCGGCCATCGCGGTCGCCACCAACATGCTCGGGTTGGACGATCCGGCTATGTTGTTGGCGATGATCCTCTTGGTCGTCGGATTCGGATTCAAAATCGCAGTCGTGCCGTTCCATATGTGGACGCCGGATGTCTATGAGGGATCTCCGACCTCCGTGACTGCCTTTATGGCAGTGGCCTCGAAGGTCGCCAGTTTCGCGGCATTCATGCGGGTCTTTTTGGAGGCGCTTGGAGGGCTCAAAGCGAATTGGGAATTGCTGTTTCTCGTCCTCTGTGTCGCGACACTTGTGTTGGGCAATGTCGTGGCCATCGTGCAGACCAATATCAAGCGGATGCTCGCCTACTCCAGCATTGCGCATGCCGGGTATGCCATGATCGGCGTCGTCGTCGCCGGCCATGCCGAGGCCGAAAGCAGCATCCGAACGTTGGGGCTGTCGAGCGTGATGCTCTATCTCGCCGTCTACTCTTTCATGACATTAGGCGCATTCGCGGTGGTGGCGATGGTGCGCAAGGCGGGCGTCGACGGCGACGAAATCGAAGACTTTGCCGGACTCTCCACCCGGCATCCGATGGCTGCCTTGTTGATGCTCGTCTTTATGGTGTCGTTGGCCGGCATCCCGCCGACCGCCGGCTTTATTGGAAAGTTCTATTTGTTCATGGCCGCTATCAAGGCCGGCCTGACCTGGTTGGCCATCATCGCGGTCGTGCTCACCGCCATCTCCGCGTATTTCTATCTTCGAGTTGTCATGGTCATGTACATGCGCGATCCGCAACCGGCGAGTAGGAGTGCGCCGCGCTTCGTCGCTTCCCCGGCAATAACCGTTGTCTTGGCCTGTGCGTTGGCCGGCGTCGTGCTGTTGGGACTCTTTCCCAACGCGCTCGTGTCGCTCACCACTCAATCGGTCCTTGTGCTCAAATAAGTGGCCCCTCTGATGGGTGGCGCCTTCAGTCCGGCCGCTGAAACTGCTCGCCGCCTACCATTTCTGCCCCGGCAGGATGTTGAGGTTCAGACGTTACGACATGCCCTCACCTACGTTACGCATCGCCTTGGCCCACCTTGCGCCCATTCCAGCCGATCTCACCCACAACCGACAGCTCGTGGAGAAAGCCATCACGCTCGCCGGACGCGCGGGAGCGCATTGGATTGTCACACCGGAACTGATCATCCCTGGCTACACGTTTGCCGACTCAATCGGCACCGGATGGATTGTGCCGCAGCCCGATCCGTGGATGACGAGTCTGTGCCGGCTTGCCGCACGACTCCGCATGACGGTATTCCTATCCCACCCGGAACAAGACCCGCGGTCTAAGAAGCTGTACAACTCTGTCTTTGTGATTGCGCCTGATGGCGCGATCGTCGGCACACATCGCAAAATCAATACACTGCGAGTGGGCTCAGAATCGTGGTCGAGCCCAGGGGAGCGCGCGACACCGGTCCCTGTTCAACCTGTAGGCAACGTCGGGATTCTCATCTGTGCCGATGCATTTTCAGAAAATATTGCCCGAAGCCTTAAAACTCAAGGCGCCCAACTCTTGATCTCATCGGCGGCATGGGGACCTGGCCTTCATGGCCCGAATGGCGAATGGGAGCGATGCACAAAAGACACCGGACTCCCGCTGCTGGTGTGCAACCGCACCGGGCCAGACCGGACGCTCGACTTTACAGCGGCGGAGAGCGTCGTCGTCAAAGACGGACAGCGCCTCCTGTCGTTGTCGTCAAGGCGCTCAGCCCTGTTTGTTCTCGACTGGAATCTACAGACACAGGACTTGGCCACGCCGCAGTGCCAACGCATCGATCTGTGAGATCGCCGACCTCACTTAAGAATGTAGTGACCAATCTGTTTGCACTCCGAGTCCGTAGGATGAGTGACCAAGCAGGTCAGCGGCACAACATTACAAGGGAGGCATGCCATGAAGTTTATGTTGTCGTTCAAACTGACACCGGATAAAGCCAAACGTGATGAAGCGATCCAGCGCTTTCTTAAGACAGGTGGACAACCGCCGAAGGGCGCGAAGCTACTGGGCCGTTGGACGGCGGCCGACTTCAGTCACGGATTTGATTTACTGGAAAGCGACGATGTAAAGCCATTGACGAAGTTTGCTTTGGAGTGGAGCGATCTCATGGAACAGCACGTCACCCCCGTGATCGAAGATCGGGAATTGGCGGCAGTACTGACGGCTACGGACAGGTAAGGTTCTTCCTGTCTATGGGCGGCAGGTGCCATCGGCTCTCTGCCGCCCGCTGAATCAGCAGGAGCGTATCGCTCGCGCCAGCCAAGTAAAGCGGCGACAGTGGAGACTATGA
>DATEPO010000160.1:0-14990 GCA_035273145.1 Nitrospiraceae bacterium | reverse complement strand
GAACTCGTGCGTGGTGAAGTGCTGCCCGGGCACGTTTTGGCGATTGACCCGGGCACGGCACGCAAAGGTGCGGTGCAGGGCATTCCGACGAAAGAGCCGGCGTTCGGGTTGCCCGCGCTGTGGATTCCAGAAGCCGGACGGGAACAGGCCCAAATGGCCGGCTATACGGTCGTCGACGGCAGTTCGGCCATTGCCACTCATCTGTCGGAAATTATTAAACGGCATGCCTATGAATTGCTGGGGCGCCAAGAGGTGCAAGCGCTTCTCGAAGAGCTTGGGAAAGTCCATCCGAAATTAGTGGAGGAATTAGTGCCGGCGCTCCTGCCGCTGGGCGCGATTGTCCGAATCCTGTCCAATCTCTTAAGAGAAGGCGTGCCGATCCGCGACCTCCGGACTATTTTAGAAGCGGTAGCGGACCATGCCACGATCAGTAAGGATACCGACAGCCTTACGGAGGCGGCGCGCCAGGCGCTCGCCCGCACCATTACCAAACAGTACCTCTCTCCGGACGGCATCCTCCCGGTGATCAGTTTAGACCCTCGCTTGGACCGGGCCTTGGTCGAACAGGTGACGGCGAACGGTCAAGGGGCCTATTGGACGGTGGACCCGAACGTGTCGCAACGTTTGATCGGGGCATTGAAGTTGGCGGCTGAACGGGTCGCGGCCCGCGGTCAACAACCGATCATTCTGTGCTCTCCCATCTTGCGTCGGCATATCCGACGATTGACCGATCGCGTGCTCTCGACCGTCCCGGTGCTCGCGCCGAATGAAATCGACGGCATGGCGACGATCAAGGCGGCGGAAACGATACGGATCGGTGACGAGGCGGCATGATGGGGCGGGTTACGGTTGAGGCTAGGGGTAAGGTCAAGGCATGGATATCCGAACTCACCCTCAACCTTAGCCTCAATCTTTCCACATTCGGAGCGTCATGAACATCAAAACCTATCAGGCCGCCACGATGCAGGACGCATTGCAGGCCATCAAAGCGGAGCTCGGGCCGGACGCGGTCATCTTATCCACGAAACAGCATCCGCAAGGGAAGAGCCGCCTTGGCCCTAAAATGGTGGAAGTGACAGCCGCGATCGATATTGAGGCGGTCCGTGGCTATGTGTCTGAGAGCCGGCCGGCGGTCATGTCGCTCAAACCAAATGCGTTGAATCAGCCCAAGACGATTGTCACGACGCCGTTCGGTGATGTTCTGCAGGCGTCTCTGAATAAAGCCCCACAAACGGTCTCGTTCGGCCAAGCCGGCGGAGCTTCTCGCGTGGAGGCGAATCGGTCGGAAGCAGATTGGCAATCGTTGCACGACGAACTCAATCGGATCCGTGAGCGGCTCGATTCGCGTGAGCGACCGACGGAGCAGAGGCCATGCTTGCCGGATTTCCAGCAATACTATGATCGGTTGGTTGAGCGAGGTCTTGGGGCGAAGACTGCGCAGGACCTCCTTCATGGCGTGCGAGCGAGTTCCCTATCGGGGCCCTCCGAGTCCTCAATTCAACAGGCCCTCCGCAGCACGATCATCGGTCAGGTGAAGGCCGGCGGACCGTTAATGAACAGGGAAGACCGAAAAAAGACGGTCATCTTAGTCGGTCCGACGGGGGTCGGCAAAACGACCACGATTGCGAAACTCGCCGCACACTATCGGCAACATGAACGGCGCTCGGTGGCGCTGATCACCCTCGATACCTATCGCATCGCGGCAGTGGAGCAACTGCGGATGTATGCGGATTTACTCGGTGTGACGATGGATGTCGCGCTGACGAGGGGTGACGCGCTGCGTTGCATCGCGAGGCGGACTGACGCGGATCTCATTTTAGTCGATACGGCCGGACGAAGCCCTGGAGATCGCGTCGGTATGACCGAGGTGCACGACCTGTTGTCATTGAACCATCCGGTGGAGGTGCATCTTGTTCTTTCGGCGACGACTCGGGAACGCGATCTGATGCAGTACACGAACCACTACCGAGGGATTCCGTTCACCCGATTGCTCTTTACGAAGTTGGATGAGACGACCGGTCTCGGAGGTGCCTTTAACCTGATGAGAAAAACAGGGGTGCCCCTGTCGTATTTTTGTGTGGGCCAGCGTGTGCCGGAAGATCTCGAACTGGCTCGGCCCGAGCGCCTGGCAGCGCTTCTCGTGGACGAAACAGACCGGATGAGAGCGGCATCGATGCAAACAGACATGCGACCGTAGAGAAGGGGCAGACTATCCATGGATCAGGCAATGACCCTGCGACAAGTGTCTTATCGGGAGCCCGAACGACCGGCACGCGGCATCCCGGTAATTGCGGTGACCAGCGGTAAGGGTGGCGTGGGCAAGACGAATGTCGTCGCCAATTTAGCGGTTGCATTGGCCCGACTCGGAAAGCGGGTGCTGGTTCTGGATGCCGATTTAGGCTTGGGCAATCTGGACGTCCTGCTGGGCTTGGTCCCACGATTTACCCTGGAACATGTGCTCTCCGGAGAACGACGGCTCGCGGACATCGCGATTCCGGGCCCCAGCGGCATTCGCATTCTGCCGGCGAGCTCGGGCGTTCAGGACCTGACGCACCTGACTCCGCCACAGCAAATTCTTCTGCAACAGGAGCTGGACCATCTGGCGTCATCGATCGATCTGTTGCTGATCGACACAGGCGCCGGCATTTCCTCCAACGTGCTGTTCTTTGCGTCTGCCGCACACGAGATTCTCGTGGTGGCCTCGCCGGAACCGACGTCGATCACGGACGCGTACGCCCTGATGAAGGTCCTGTCGCATCGATACAACGAAACCCATTTCCGGCTCCTGGTCAATATGGTGCGCAATCAACGTGAGGGCCTGGACGTATTTCGGAAGATCGGCCTCGTTGCCGATCGCTTTCTCAACATCTCCATCGACTATGTCGGCTGTATTCCCGACGATGACTACGTGCCGCTCTCGGTCTGCCGGCAACGCCCGGTGATCGATCTGTATCCTCAAGCACCCGCCAGTCTCGAATTTCACCGGCTCGCCGGTATCGTCGAACGATGGCCTGTCGCTCGCGCTCCCAAAGGCGGCGTCCAATTTTTATGGCAACGGTCGGTCCTATCATGAGGACCGGTCCGACTCGGATTCATAAGGAGCACGCGATGAATCAGGCGGTTGAGAGCAAGACTGACCACGTCAAATGGAAGGACTGCGATCGAGAGCGGGTCATTCAAGAATTCGCTCCCGTGATCAAAGCCATCGCGCATCGACTGGCCTTTCGCCTGCCGGCGCATTTGGATGCCGACGATTTGATTTCCGTCGGCATTATCGGATTGATGGATGCCATGACCCGCTATGATCCGACACGTGAAGCGAAGTTCAAGACCTACGCCGAGTTTCGGATTCGCGGGGCGATGCTCGACGAGATGCGATCGATGGATTGGATTCCGCGGTCCGTGCACGAGCGTCTCTCGACGTTCGAAAGAGCCAACACGGATCTCCTCAACAAACTAGGACGTCCGCCAAGCGATGAGGAACTCGCAGGCGCCCTAAATCTGTCGGTGTCTGAACTCTCCGACTATCTCTCACGGGCCCAGGGCGCCGTCTTGATCAGCCTGGATGATCTTGGGGTGCAGGAAACGGACGGGCGAAAACTCCTTCGCCTGCTGGTCGATACGCATCATCCGGATCCACTGGCCACCTTCGTGACCGAACACCGACGCGCGCAATTGGCCAAGACCATCGATCAATTGCCGAAGAAAGAACGATTGGTGCTCATTCTGTATTACTGTGAAGAACTCACGATGAAGGAGATCGGGAAAGTTCTCGCGGTCACCGAGTCGCGTGTGTGTCAATTGCATACGAAAGCGATTCTGTCCTTGAAATCCATGCTGCATGACATCGAGTAGAGCATAGGTAAATTTTGCCTGCAATGAAGAAGCTGCCTGTCGCGGGTGAGATGCACGTAGAAATGGAAGAAATGGAGAGGAGCGATCCGTTGATGTGTCAGGGATTTTTAATGATCCTGCGCCATGCCGAGTGGCATCCGGGTTGCTTAGTATGACCGTAACGAGACGATTGTGAGGAAGGGCGATGAATAGAGGCATTTATCCAATCCTGTCAGGGGCATTGGCCCAAGAACGCCAGATGCAAGTGTTCTCGAACAACGTCGCGAATGTGAACACCGCAGGGTTCAAACAAGATGAGTCCTTATTTCGTTCACTGATGTCACGATCCATGGGGAATGCCGTTCCGGCTGGTTCGACAGAGCGAGTGTTCGTGTCCGCCCAGGGTCTCAAGACAGTGTTGGAAAGCGGACGCTTGCGCAAGACCGGCAATCCCTATGACATGGCGATCCGTGGCCCTGGGTTTTTCGAGGTCAAAACGGCGCAGGGAATCCGATATACCCGTAATGGGGAGTTTCGTTTGGATGAGCATCGGCGGCTTGTGACTGAGATGGGTGATCCGGTCATGGGCCAGCGCGGAGAAATTAAGCTGGCGAAGGGCGATGTGCAGGTGAGCCCTGAAGGCGCCATTCAGGTGAATGGACAGCAAGCGGACAAGATTAAGGTGGTCGAGTTCTTGGACAGCATGCCACCCCGAAAAAGCGAAAATGGTCTCTTCTCGGGCGACAAGCCCAAGGCGTCTAAGGACGTGGTCATTGAAACGGGGTATGTCGAAGAGTCGAATGTCAATGCACTGACTGAAATGGTCAAAATGATCCAAAGCATGCGCATGTATGAGTCGGCGCAAAAACTGATTCAGGCGTTCGATCATATGACTGAGCTGGCCGTTCAAGATGTGGGGAAGCTAGGGTAATGATGGTTCGAGGTTCTTAGGTTCAAGGTGGGGGACGAAAACCACCGCTACCTCGTACCTCGCACCTGGTTTTAGGGAGGACTTATGATACGAGCGATGTGGACGGCCGCAACCGGAATGACGGCCCAACAGCTCAATGTCGATACGATCGCCAACAATCTCGCCAATGTAAATACCACCGCGTTCAAGCGCAGTCGCGCGCAGTTTTCGGACCTGCTCTATCAAATCCAACGTATGCCGGGGACGAGTTCCTCCAATGTCGGAGTGTTTCCGGTCGGCGTGCAAGTCGGCGCAGGGGTGCGTCCCGTCACGGTGGCAAAGGAGTGGGCGCAGGGTAATGTGACGCAAACCGGCAACGACTTGGATGTAGCGGTTGATGGGGTGGGGTTCTTTCAAGTGGCTCGGCCCGACGGCACCATTATGTATACCCGCAACGGTTCTTTTAAACGCGATAACATCGGCAATCTTGTCACAGGAGACGGCGATGTGCTGAACCCCGTGATTACTATTCCATCCGGCGCGTTGAAGATCGACATCGCTCAGGACGGAACTGTGTCCGTGCTGCTGCCCGGTGTCACACAAGCGTCCCAAATTGGGCAAATTCAGCTCACACGTTTTGATAATCCTTCCGGGCTCGTCGCTATGGGAAATAATCTATTCCTAGATAGTTTCGCCTCAGGGCCTCCGACGCAAGGTGTGGGAGGTTTTTCAACGGGGTTCGGCATGATCCAGCAGGGATTTTTGGAGAGTTCTAATGTCAATTTGGCGGAAGAAATGGTCAACATGATTATTGCGCAACGCAGCTACGAGGTGAACTCCAAAGCGATCCAGGCTGCAGATGAGATGATGCAAATGGCGAATAACCTACGACGGTAACGAAAAGAAAGACTAAGGCCGATGAATCGAATATGCCTCGTCGGTGTGACGGCTTTATTTCTGTTATGGGCGGCTCCGCTTTACGCGCATCCGATCGTCAAGAGCGACGCACGCGCCCGTATGCAGCAAGTGACCCCGAATCAGATGCAACAGGTCATCCTGGACTATATGAGGTCACACAAAGACGATACGATCGCCGACGTGCAGGTCAATCTCCTGGAGCCGGAAGAATCCGTATCGCTGCCCAGTGGAACACTTGGCATGCGCGTGATGCACGTGACGGCAAGCGAATATGGCCGACGCCAAGTCGAGGTGGCGCTATCCATTCATGGAAAGGTCGTTCAGACAGTGAAGGCGCTCGTGGATGTGACAGCGCTGGTCGATGTCGCTGTGACCACGCGAGCGATCCGGATGGATGAAACTCTCCAGCCGGACGATATCACGACCACGAGAATCCCTCTTGTCTCGACGGCCCGGCAATATGCCACGAATCTTGATGAAGTGATTGGCAAGCGAGCGACCAGACCACTAGCGTCGCACACTTCCATCAGCTTGTCGGTGCTTGGTCAGCCCTTTCTCGTGCGGAAGGGCGATCGTGTCACCATCGAAGCGAAACGCAAAGGATTGTTGATTCAGACGATCGGCATTACGAAGGCCGTCGGCGAGGTGGGACAGACGGTGACGGTCACCAATCAGGATTCGGGAAAAGATCTCCGAGCCAAAGTTATCGGGCCTGGTTTAGTGAGAGTCGAATTTTGAGTCAGCTAAGAGCGATGCTCGCGTCCCTTGCCACAGGCATAGTCGCTGCGGCCCTGATATCTGTCGGATGCAGTTCGCCGCCGATCAGCACTAAATTGGTGGTGCCGCCTCTTCCACCTCCGAAAACGCTCGGGTCTTTATGGCAGGAAGAGAACGGACGCGCCTATCTCTATGAGGATATGCGCGCAATGCGAGTGGGCGACATCATTACCATTAAAATTCAGGAGCAGCAGGCAGGATCTAAGAGCGCCGACACGACTGCGCAACGTGAATCGACGCTCACGAACAGCATCAATGGCGGAGCGGCCGGTACCATCGGCATTCCCGGCGTCCGGTTGGGAGCTGGACTGCAACGCTCCCTTGGGGTCGATGCCAGCGCGCAAAACAAGTTTACCGGAAAGGGAGCGACTAACCGGGCCGATACGCTGACAGGAACGCTGTCAGCGATGGTAACGGAAGTGTTGCCGAGCGGCGATCTTCGCATCGAAGGGCGGCGTGAGGTGGCGGTCAATAGCGAAAAACAATTGATGACCTTGAGCGGCATCGTACGCCGAGTCGACGTCGATACCAGAAATACCGTGATTTCGAGCGCCATTGCTGAAGCCAAGATCGAATACTCCGGGCTCGGGGTAGTGGACGATGTTCAGCGCCCCGGGTGGTTGGTCCGGATCTTAGATTGGATCTATCCGTTTTGAGTTGGAGTAGTTTTCAGCAATCAGCGGTCAGCTTTCAGCATCGCGAAATTGATTTTATGACTCGGTCCTCGCTATAGGCCCTCAGTCTGTCGTTTCAAGCTGAGAGCTGACGGCTGATTCCTGACAACGGGCAGGCGGCAACTGAACAGGAGCAAGAGTATGTCACTTAGGCTCATAGCGCCAGCGATGATGGCCGTGGTGCTAGCCATCGGCCCGGCGGATGCCGCGCGCATCAAGGATGTGGCTATGATTGAAGGCGTTCGTGAAAACCAATTGATCGGGTATGGCCTGGTCGTTGGGTTGGACCGAACAGGGGATCAGGTTATCGGTGGTCAGTTCACGATTCAAGCGATGATGTCGATGTTGAATAAGATGGGTATCAACCTCGTCATTAATCCCATTCAGTTGCTCACGAGAAATATTGCGTCCGTCATGGTGACGGCCAAGTTGCCGCCGTTTGCAAAGCCTGGGATGCCATTGGATGTCGTCGTGTCATCCATGGCTAATGCCAAGAGTCTGCAAGGGGGAACCTTGCTGTTGACTCCATTGAAAGCGCCCAATCAGCAAGTCTATGCGGTGGCGCAAGGCCCTCTCTCCATTGGAGGCTTTCTGGGGGGGACTGGAGGGGCCGGTGGCAACACCGTCACAAAAAACCACCAGGCGACCGGCATTGTCCCCGGTGGGGCCATCGTCGAAAAAGAAATTGTGATCAACATCGACACCTGGGAATCGGTCAATGTGATGCTGCGGCAAGCCGACTTTACGACGGCCCTTCGCGTTAGTGAAGCGATTGATGGTGTATTCGGGACCGGGACCGCACTTCCTGTGAATTCAGCACAGATCCGCTCGACCGTTCCAGCGAATTTTCAAGGTCGAATCGTGCAATATCTCGCGACGCTCGAAGGGCTGGATGTCGCCGTCGATGTGCCTGCAAAGGTGGTCGTGAATGAACGAACCGGGACAGTGGTACTAGGCGAACATGTGCGGCTGTCTACCTGTGCCATTTCGCATGGCAATCTCAGTATTTCCGTCAAGTCGACATTGAATGTGTCCCAGCCGACGGCACCCGTCATAGGCTCAAGCGCGGGGCAGACAGTCGTTACGCCGGACGTCCAAACCGAGATTAAGGAAGAGCCATCGCGGTTGCTTGTGGTGGATGAAACCGTGACATTAGGGGAAGTGGTTCAAGCACTCAATGCCGTTGGAGTGACGCCTCGCGACTTGGTGGCCATTCTTTCGGCACTCAAAGCTGCCGGAGCACTTCAAGCTAACCTTGAGATTATTTAGATAAATATTTAAAATTGTTCTAGTATTATATCAATATATTGACAGATGGATAGATTACAGATGGATAGATTACAGATGGATAGATTATGGAGATGAAACCGCTTCCTTTATATAGCCCGATGGCGGGCCTTCCGGATCAGAAGGCGCAGAGTGCTGAAAATATGGTTCGCACTTTATCTAATCAAGCGCAGAACAAAAGCGATCCGGCGGAGATGCGAAAGGCCGTGAAGGAATTCGAGGGATATTTTATTGCTTATCTGCTGAAGGAAATGCGCAATACCGTCCATCCCGGTCTTGTGCAAAATAAAGAAGGGCAGCAGTTTTACTCCTTTTATGATCAAGAAATTGGTCGGTTAGCAGCCCAATCGGGAGGTCTGGGATTGGGTCGTATGCTGGAGCAGGCCCTCGCCCGAGGGTCTCAACCCTCTCCTCACGTGGGCAATTCAGACTCGACTCAAGTTTCTGCTCCATTCCGCCGATAAGACAGGCGAGTGGGGAAAAGCGATCCCGCATTGAACGGCGAAGGGGATAAACAATGCAGATTTCAGGACATGGGCGGGCTCATGAATTGGCCAGTCTCCTGCTCGGCGTACAGGAGACGGAGCGTCCATCCCAATCCAAAGCTAAAACTTCGGACTCGCAACAGGACCAGGTCGATATTTCTGAGCATGCGAAGGAGATGGCACGGATTAAAGCGCTTGCGCTGAAGTCTGATCCCGAGCGTGGTGAACGGGTGCAGCAGATTCGACAGGCTGTCGATGGGGGGACCTACAACGTCAGCGGTCGCACGGCTGCCGATGCATTAATTCGGCATGCATTGACCGAGGCTGCGTTGTAAAACACCCGGACAGCGGCGTTGTAATAAGAGCGGTGAAACTATGAGTCAAGCCGATATGTCAGGGTATGATCTTCTTGTTCACCTGCTTGAAATACTCAAAGCACTTCAACAGCGAACCCAATCATTTGCTGATCTCCTCATCCAGGAACGTCAGGCCATTAAAATGCTTGCGATGGATCAGTTGACCTCGCTCAATGAGGTGAAACTTCGGCTGATTGATGAACTCACCAGGTATGAGGATGTGCGAAAGGGGATCATTGAACAATTGGCCGCCCTGTGGAAGGCTCCGGCGGATTCGATGACGATCGGGTGGATCGCCGGTCACATCGGCGAGCCGGTTGCCGGTCAATTGAAGCGGCAACAGGCTCAGCTCAATCAGAGTATTTTAGCTGCGAAGCGCAGCAATCAGGTCACGGGAACTGTCCTGCACAAATCGCTCGCATTTCTCCATGCAGCCGTCTCAATTGCACGGAGTCCATTCCAAACCCAGCCGGCTCTCTATTCAGAATCAGGATCGGTGTTAGCAACGACGCGAGAGGGCGGGTTACTCGAGCGAAGGGGATAACCGTGTCCGGAATTTCGAACCTGTTCAACATCGGTTCGTCTGGTCTCTTCGCGTTTCAGCAAGCGCTTGCCGTAACGGCTCACAATATGGCGAATGTAAGCACGAAAGGGTATTCCAAGCAGAATGCGATTCTTGCTGAGGCCCCACCGATCAACGGCCGTCCTGGCCAGATCGGCACAGGCGTGCAAGTGATCGCGATCCAGCGCAATGTCGATGGTTTTATTGACGGACAACTGTTGTCCTCACGCGAGCAGTTGGGTCAGAATGATGCGTCGAACAGCGCCTTGTCCGACATAGAGGGACTGTTCGGTGATTCGACGGATCAGAGTCTTGGAACGGATCTCAACAATCTTTTCCGCGCCTTTCAGGATGTCGCGACGGACCCGTCGAATGTAACCTCTCGCTCAGTGTTGCTCTCTAATGCCCAAACGATTGTAGATCGGTTTCATCAGGCGGATAGTACGCTCACGACTCAACGGCAGTCACTGGATCAAGAGATCGGGCAGACCATCACGACGGTTAACAATCTCTCTCAGCTGGTGGCCGATCTCAATGACAAAATCAGTCAGGCGGAGCTGTCTGGACAGCAAGCCAATGACCTACGCGATCAGCGTCAGCGGCTCGTGAACAATCTCGGAGAACAGGTTGGTGTGACGACTCTTGAAGATGCTCATGGGCAAGTGTCAATTTTTACAGGCAACGGTCAGACGTTAGTGAATGGCAATCGAGCCTACGCCGTGACCGGGGTGCCGAATGCCGGGAATAGCGGCTTACTGGACATCCAATATCAAGGAAGCGGCACTCCCGTCAACATTACGTCGGTGGTCTCCGGTGGCCGTCTGAAGGGATTGTTGGACGCTCGGGATCACACCATTCCTGATGTCCTGACTAAGCTCGATACGTTGGCGTCCAATCTCGTCACAGAAGTCAATACGCAGCATCAGTTGGGCGTCGGGCTTGACGGATCCACCGGCCTAAGTTTCTTTAACCCTGCTGGGATGACCGCGAGAAGCATCGGCGTTGCCTTAACGGATGGACAACAGGTTGCGGCCTCGGACAGCGCGGGCGGCCTTCCCGGCAACAATGTGAATGCCTTGGCGTTGGCCAATCTGCAGCAGAAATCAATCGGTGCGTTGAACAATGCGACGCTGAATACGTATTACCAAACCATCGCGTCCGGTGTCGGTTCCAATGCTCGACAAGCGTCCCAGGCACTCGATGCGCAACAAACGGTGCAGGACCAATTGGAGGCGCATTGGTCTGAAGTATCGGGCGTGTCTTTGGATGAAGAATTGGTCAACATGATGACCTATCAACGGGCGTTTCAGGCATCGTCACGTGTCGTCGTAATGGCGGATGAACTCATGCAGACCATTCTATCGCTGAAACAATAGAGCAGCTCGACATTCCGCACTCAGCACGAATGCCGCCATCTGAGCTGATTGCTGAAGCCCGACCGTTCCATAAATACCATTCGGGCTGATCCTGAATTAGTTTCAGTCCATCGTCCAGAAGACGTTCGAGGACTCAAGCCGATAGTCCATGAGGACACCCGCGATGATGTTTAGGAATTTCCGACTGAACGTCACCAAATAAGGCCCGCTCTAAGGGGAAGTAAAATCCGGTTCATCGGAATCTGAACCGAGGCTCGAAGCCAAGAGCGAGGACTTTAACGCCAGGGATGGCATGCTGGTCCTGACTCGAAAAATCACCGAAGGGATTACGATCGGCCCGAATATTCGGGTCATCGTGTTAGAGATTAAGGGTGGACAAGTTCGCCTCGGTATCGAAGCGCCGCACGCGGTGCCGGTTCATCGCGATGAAATATACGCACGTATTCTTGAAGAGAACCAGCAGGCCTCCCGTACCGACGCCGTCACGCTTCCGCCCTTTATGCAATTACAAGATTTGGTGAAGAAGAAGGCATGATCATACACAGTACCCGCTTCGGTGACATCGACTGCCCGGAAGAAAAGATTGTGAAGATTCCGTCGGGGATCATTGGATTTCCATTATCCACGCGCTATCTCGTCCTCGATCACGATCGGGACGTGCCCTTCAAATGGCTGCAATCGCTGGATCAAGAGGAATTAGCCTTCGTCATTGTGGACCCTGTCTGGTTTAAGCCGGATTATCGGGTGACTATCGCGCTTGATGAAATCATGGAGTTGGGGCGGGTCGATGAACGCGACCTCGTGCTGTTCGTGATATTAACCATTCCCTCGGACGACCCCAGCCGCATGACGGCGAACCTGCGAGGCCCCGTCATCGTCAACGCGGGAACCAGGATGGCCAAGCAATTAATCCTTCGCGATGAATTTCCCACTCGTGCTCCCGTCCTCCATGAAGCCCCAATGCTCCCAGCGGCAGCCGGTCATTCCATCTCGCTTGTCGAGTGCCATCGCTAACCGCAGGCTTCCTACGCACTCAGGCGCACCGGTGCCGCACATCCTAGTCTATGACGGTTGGCTCTGTCGTAAGACTCGTTCCAGAACCGCGTGCAGATCTTCGCTCTTGACGGGTTTCGACAGGTAATCGTCCATGCCTACGTCGAGGCATCGTTCACGATCACCCTCCAACGCGTTTGCGGTCATGGCGATGATGGGAATATGGCGGGGAGGTTCGGGATTCGGAGTTCGAAGTTCGAGGTTCGAGGCTCGAAGTTCGAGGCTTGAATGTTGAACGCCGAACGTCGAACGTTCTTGTTCCAGTTCTCTGATCCGTCGCGTGGCTTCAAATCCGTCCATCTCCGGCATCTGACAATCCATAAAAACGGCGGTATAGGGAATATGCGCCATCGCCTCTACGGCCTCCAGTCCATTGGCTACCGCATCGGCGCGATAGCCGAGTTTTTCCAACATACGAATGGCCACTCGTTGATTCACCGAATTGTCCTCGGCCACGAGAATACGCCCAAGATTGTGAGGGGAATGGCGGATGATACGGACCATCGACTGTGGAGAGTCGTTAGATGGCGCCGGCGTCTGCGTGGTCACGATGTTATGCACGCACTCCGCCAAGTGTGATGGTCGAATGGGTTTGGTGATGCATGTAGCGAGCCCTGCCAGTTGTCCCTGCTCTACAGTTCCCCACTTGCCGAATGGTGTACAGGCAATCAGATGGGTGCAGGCCATGGCTCGATCAGTTTTAATCCGGGAGATCAGCTCCATTCCGCTCAGGTCCGGCAGCACCATGTTGATCAGGGCCAGATCGATGGGCTCGCCGCATAATGCGGCTGAGCGGAGCCGTTCAAGAGCGAGGAGGCCGGTGCTTGTTTCTGCCACGGCGGCGCCCCAGGCGGTCATTTGACGTGCCAGCAATCCGCGCTGAGCCGGATGAGCATCGACGATCAAGACTCGACGATTGCGAAGCTCCGGCGCCGGCGAGGCAGGTGCAGTCGGTGAAGCTTGTTTTGGAAATTGTGCGGTGAACCAAAACGTGCTTCCCTGTCCAAGTCGGCTGTCCACTCCAATCTGACCGCCCATCAGCTCTGCCATGTTTCTGCAAATGGCTAAGCCCAATCCGGTCCCGCCATATTTTCTCGTGGTCGAGCCGTCCGCTTGAATGAAAGGCTGAAAAAGCCGCGTACAGGCCTCGGGTGTGATGCCGATCCCGGTATCGGTGATGCTGAAGCGAGCGGTCACGTCGTCTGTCGATTCATGGGACGGGAAGACTTCAACCGTCACCTCACCTCGTTCTGTAAACTTGATAGCATTCCCGATTAAATTGATCAGCACTTGACGGAGTCGCCCTGGATCTCCACGGAGCGCGGTAGGGAGGCCCGAATGAATGAAGACCGCCAGTTCTAGCTTCTTGGTTTGAACCTGATCCGCGAGGAGTCCGACGGCATCTTCCACGGCCGCGCGTAAGTCGAAATCAATGATTTCCAAACGCAGCTTGCCCGCTTCGGTTTTGGAAAAATCGAGAATATCGTTAATGAGTTGCAGGAGCGTTTCTCCGGAATGGCGCACTGCTTCTGCATATTCGCGTTGTTCTTCTGATAAACCCGTATCGAGCAGCAGTCCCGCCATGCCGATCACGCCGTTCATCGGTGTACGTATCTCATGGCTGACAGTGGCCAGAAAGGAGGATTTGGCGCGGCTGGCGTCTTCGGCCTTGCTCAAGGCCTGATTCAATTCTTCGTTCTTGCGCTCCAGTATGCGCGCCGATTCTTTCACAGTATGTTCCGCTTGCTTGATCGCCGTGATGTCGATGCCGTAGCCTCGAACTTGTTCGGTCCCTTGAATGGGACAAAACGTCCACGAATACCATTGCCCATTTACAGCCACCTCGCGGTCTTTCACGGCGTTGTGTGATTCCGTGCACAGAGACGCGATTTCGATGAGATCAGTCGGCAGAAGGGCCGGCAACCCCGATGAGAGAAATCCGAATGTCGTCAGCAGATTCATGAGAACCGGGTTGGCATAAAGAAGGGTGCCGTCGCGGTCCAGCTCCACGATCGGGAAGGGACTTTCTTCGGGGATCGACGCGAGACGCTCATGATCGCGCTCGAGCTGGAGCTGATGACTTAGGTCGCGAAAACTAAACAGGACGCCGGCTTGGGCCGGCATATCGAACCGGATGCATTTGTATTCGACAGGCCGTAGTTGCCCGGTGCGGTCTCGTAATACCGACTGAGGGCTCCACGCAGGTGTGCCTGTCTTGCGCACAAAGTCGATGGGGCACAAGTGTTCGTCGGTGGCCGGCTGGACGTAGGTGCAGCCGATCAGGTCATGCAGCAAGCATCCATGGCAGGAGGCTTCACTCCATCCCAATACGCGGGCGGCTTCATAATTGACCGAGAGAACGTGTCCCTTGGCGTCTAAGAGGAAGATACCGATGGCCAGGGCATCGAAGAGAGTTTTGTTAAAGGTCGTGCCGTTAAAATAGTCATGTGGATCGACGGGGCCCGGACCTGCAATATCCATATCGTTTCCTATGGCGCAGCGAGATAGGTTTCGATGCGGCATTCTTCCTGTTGAGGATCGAGATCGCGGAGGATGGCCCGCGCAGGGCCTTCGTCGGGTTCGGACAGATCAATGAGCAAGGGGGAAGGATAGGGATGTCCCTTCGCGTCGCAGATGATTTTCAGTGAGGGCTTCACCGAGAGTTCAGGTTTGGTCGATACCACGACCGCTCGCTCGCCGGTGCTCAACTCAACGAGGCTTCCGATCGGGTAGACGCCGAGGCATTGGATCATGTGCT
>DATEPO010000159.1:0-4984 GCA_035273145.1 Nitrospiraceae bacterium | reverse complement strand
AAGAGTACGGGCCTTTTCCAAGAGTGTTTCGGTTGTCTCAGGATATGCCGGATCGGCAATGCAGCAATTGTCGACTGGGCATACAGCTGCACATTGCGGTTCGTCGAAATGCCCGACGCATTCAGTGCAACGGTCATGAGTGATGATGTAGATATTATCTCCCTCACCTTGCCCATCGCCTACATGATAACCTTTTCCCTCGGCATCGCTCCGCGTTTCGAAAATGGCCTCGTTGGGACACTCCGGTAGGCAGGCCCCGCAGGAGATGCATTCGTCAGTAATTAAGAGAGCCATGACCCTCGCCTCCTTAACAAGCTGTATTGACAACATCGATCGTGGCGGCTCATAGTCCAGCCATAAACGAGTGCCCATTCTAGACTGCGATTTTCTTCTAAGTCAATACGCAACACCGCGAGAAGAAGCCCTATGTCGTTGATCTATCTGGGCCGTTGGGCCTAGTCGCGTGCGCTCGATGAGGAACGATTGGAACAGTCGGCGCTCACCACTTCTTCTCAAAAGCGAAGACGGATATTTGTTCTCATTGCCTTGTCTGCGCTTCTCCTTACCGGCACTTGGTTCATGACCAACCAAAAAGACTCGGATACTATTATTGTGACCTTTCCTAGCGGCATGCAACTCGAGACTGAAGTAGCCGATACGCCCGAAAAAATTTTCTTTGGGCTGGCTTTTCGAGAGGGATTGCCGTCGAACTCGGGGATGCTGTATATCTTCGAGACTTCGGATCGCCATCGGATGAACACGAAGGGATTCAAGGTTCCAGTGGATATGATATGGGCTGACGAGAGTCGGCACATCGTACACATCGTGGCTAATGCCGAGCCGTGCGAAAAAGATCCATGCCCAACCTATGGCCCGCCTCCGGAAAACGCCCGATATGTCATTGAAGCGGCGGCAGGATTCATTGCGCATGAACATGTCGAGCCGGGAATGGAATTGAAATTTACTCTCCGGATGTAAACCCTCTACGCGCACATTAAATATTGCAATACTCAATGCCTAGGGATGGTTTTATACGTGTAGCCGGCGTGGACGACATACCGCCGGGACAAGTTAAAGTGGTCCGAGTCGATCAGAAACCCATTGCAGTGTTTAATATCGATGGGCTCTTTCATGCTATCTACAATGTGTGCCCGCATGAGGGTGGGCCGCTTGCAGAAGGACGGCGCAAAGGTTGTGTAATTTTCTGCCCGTGGCATGACCTCGCCTTCGATATTCGAAACGGCCATGCCACTGACGGCGGCGGCTATTGTGTGGGTAGCTATGAAGTCCAGGTCGAAGGGAATGACCTCTATGTCGGTGGGCGGCGAAAATTCTAATAAAGGAATGGACTTGTGGGTCATCTTTGATAAGCATCAATCCCACGCTCATCCCTGTCTCAATCATTCATTGCATTTCGACGTGTCCTTCAGGTAGTCACAAAAACAGTAGACGGATGGGCGAATTGGATCGAGACGCGAAGACAATTACGACACACACCGGGGCGACCTTTTTTATTCATCTCTGGGAAGACCGGACGAGGGGCGAGATGTGGGTACCCTCCTATGATTCCGCTGCGTTGGCGATGGTGAACGAGGATTTTCTTCGAACGGTCAGCAATAACGCCGTCGATTCAGGTCGCCGATCGTTTGAATTTCGTGCAGTGCTCCCAGGCACTCATCGACTTCTATTCGAAAAACATATGGGTTGGAAATTTACGGCTGAAGACCGCCGGGTCTTTTTAATTGGCGTGGCGGATGGCACGTCACGAAGGTGAACCATGCCTGATATCGGCCTTCTTAACGGGGAATTCATGCCCTTATGTCAGGTGAGGGTCTCGATCGAAGACCGAGGATTTCAGTTCGGCGACGGCGTGTATGAAGTGGTGCGTACTTATGGCGGGGCGCCGTTTCAATTGGATGCGCATTTAGAGCGGCTCGAACGAAGCGCTCATGCAGTCGGTCTGAGCTTGCCTGTTCATTCTACGCAATGGAAGGAGTGGGTTGGCGAAGGAATCAAACGCGCCGGCTATCCTGAATGTAAGGTGTATGTGCAAGTGACCCGTGGAGTAGCCCCTCGTGATCACATCTTTCCACACAAAGCGAGACCGACCATCGTCATGTCTGTTCGGGAAATGCGTCCGCTGGACCAAGTTTTGCCCCAGACGGGAGTCGCCGTGATGACCATGGAAGATCTTCGCTGGGGGCGTTGTGATATTAAGAGCATCAATCTCTTGCCGAATGTATTGGCCCGCCAACGTGCTTCAGAAGCAGGCGCATTCGAGGCCATTTTGCTACGTGACGGAATGGTGACGGAAGGTGCCGTGAGCAATCTCATGATGGTCCGCTGGGGCCGTGTCATCACTCCATCGGAAGGGGTGCAAATTTTATCGGGTGTCACACGTCGGTTCGTACTGAGTCTCGCAGGCAAGGCCGGTATTCCCACGGAAGAGCGGAACATTGACCTAAGCGAACTTCTTCAGGCTGAAGAGGTGTTTCTGACAGGGACGACGATCGAAGTGTTGCCGGTCGTGCGCATTGACGATGCACCGATTGGAAGCGGGAAGCCGGGCTTGTTGACCAGGCGATTGCGTGCATTATTTTTGGAGCAAATTGCGCGGTAGGCCCTCTTGCATCGCTAGGCTGGACATGGTACTTTGTGACTCGTTTTTAAGTGGGCGTCGGCCCACTTTTTTGTTTGAGCCGAAGACGACCGTTCGGAAATTTGCTGTGCGGGCGTGTGAACAAATAGCGCAATCAGTCCGCTCGATCGCCACCCCAATCGTCCGAGCGCTCGATCTTGAACTGGTCGATGTGGAATGTACTGGGCAGGGGGCGCGAACCATGGTGCGAGTGTTCATCGACAAGCCGAACGGTGTGGACGTGAGCGACTGTGAGCAGGTTCATGTGTCGCTCGGTCATGCGCTGGATGTGCAGGATCCGATCCCGCATGGGTATACGTTGGAAGTGTCGTCGCCCGGTCTCGATCGCCCGTTGAAGCGGCGCGAAGATTATGCACGATCCATTGGAAAACTTGTGAGCGTGAAGCTCACGCGTCAGGTGGACGGACAATGGCGCCTGTGTGGGCGGTTACGAGAACTCACTGAGGCTGGAGTGATGCTGGAAATATCGGGACCGAAGCAAGATGAGATGCGACTCCTCGCTTGGGATGCCATCGGTCAGGCGCGTCTTGAGGTGGAGTTTTAATCTAGCACGAGTGTGAGGCAGTCTTATGAATCGAGAACTGATTACGGTCATCGATCAGATTGGGCGAGAAAAAGGCATCGATAAGGCTCGGATCATCGGCGCGGTCGAGTCGGCGCTCCAGACGGCGGCGAAAAAGCGATTTGGCCAGGGAGAGAATATCCAGGTTCAGATGGATACGAAGACGGGTGAGATCTCAGTCATTTCTCTTCGCACCATTGTCGAGACCGTCGTCAATCCTAAAGCAGAAGTGTCGCTCAATGAAGCGCGCCGGATCGATACGGAGGCGGAGATCGGTGACGAGATCGGTTCGTTGATCGAGATGGACGAATTGGGTCGGATCGCGGCGCAGACGGCCAAGCAAGTGATCTGCCAGAAGGTGAGAGAGGCAGAGTGGGAGGCGGTCCTGAAGGAGTATTCCACGCGACAGGGCGATCTGATCAATGGAATTATTATGGGCCAGGAGCGGAGGAACTATCTCGTCGATTTGGGAAAGACAGAGGCGGTGTTGCCCGCATCGGAGCAAATCCCCCGTGAAACCTATCGACGGGGCGATCGAATTAAAGCGTATCTGCTCGAGGTTCGAAAGACCCCCAAAGACGTGCAAGTGATACTATCTCGGACCCATCCGCAGTTCGTCTCCAAATTGTTCGAAGTGGAAGTGCCGGAAATTTCCGAGAAAATCGTTGAGATCAAGGGCGTTGTCCGTGAGCCGGGGGATCGTACCAAAATTGCCGTCTCGTCGCGGGATAAGGCCGTCGATCCTGTCGGGGCATGCGTGGGAATCAAAGGTTCTCGTGTGCAAGCCGTCGTTCGAGAATTGCGTGGCGAAAAAATCGACATCATCGCCTGGACACCCGATCCGCGCGTCTTCATTGCAGAAGCCCTCAATCCCGCCTCAATTGAGAAGGTCGGCATTGATGAAGAGAAAAAATCCGCTCTGGTCGTCGTGGCCGACTCTCAATTATCATTGGCAATCGGAAAGAACGGGCAGAATGTGCGGTTGGCGGCGAAGCTGACCGGGTGGAAAATCGACATTATCAGTGCGACGGAATACGAAAAAGAAAAGGTGGAGCGAGACCGGGAAATCAAGGCGGCCTTGGCCGAAGAGGCAGAGGCCCAGCGAGAACAAGACGAGGCGCGCGCCCAGCAGGAAGCGGCGACCGCATCTGCGTCTGAAGCCTCCTCGGCGCTGTAGCTTGGTCAGGATGGGTAGGAACAGGACCGAACAACATGAGAGTGTACGAGTTAGCGAAGAAGCTCGGTATGGAAAATCGGGCATTGATTCCCGAACTCAAGCGCCTAGGGATCTCTGTGGCCTCGCACAGCAGTGCGCTCGATGACGCAGCCGTGCAAAAGGCCTTGGATCAATTGACGCCGAAGGCCGGGTCCGGGCAGAAGGGACTGATGGGATCGGACAGAGATCAGAAAAAAAACGCAACAAGTAAAGCGGCCGGTTCAGCGCGCGAAGGGAAACCCTCCGCGCGTGAAGAAGAAGCCAAAAGCACGTTTGGAGGGAGATCTTCCATGGCCGCCGTGGAGGAAGCCCCGAAAGTCGATAAGAAGCGCATTCTCATTAAGCGGAAAAAGTCTGACGACGAGATCGAATCGGAAGCGTTAATCGCACAGGCTCCTGCTCCGGAATCCACTGCCGTGGCGCCGGACTTGACGCCGGAGCCATTGTCTGCCGGGTTAGCTCCGACAGTGGCGCCTGGATTCCCGTCCACCCCCAGTCCAAGTCATCCCTCGGTAGGCATTCCACTTGCCGCATCTTCCCTTGATCG
>DATEPO010000158.1:0-3732 GCA_035273145.1 Nitrospiraceae bacterium | reverse complement strand
GTCTTGCTCTATAGCGCCTTGCTGCTGGGACTGGTGTCTGGGGCGAAGTACCTCGTCGCCTTTTGGCGACAAATATCGCTCAAAGGCTTGTAGTTCTCTTCCCACCTTGGATTGTCCACCTCAATGACCGGGACTGCTTGGATTCCGATCGCCATGATGGTCGGCGGCTATCTTCTTGGATCCGTTCCATTCGGCATCGTCGTCTCTCGGTGTCTCGGCTCCGTGGATCCGCGCACGGCCGGTAGTCGCAATATCGGATTTACGAATGTGTTACGCGTGTCCGGGAAGAAAGCCGGTTTCCTTACTTTGGCCGGTGATCTCGGAAAGGGCTGGCTGGCCGGTTGGCTGGCGACGCAATGTATCGATGACACATGGTGGCCGTGGCTCATTGCCCTGAGCCCGATCGTCGGCCATCTCTCTTCAATCTTTCTGGGTTTTCGCGGTGGAAAGGGAGTCGCGACAGCGCTGGGCGTCATCTTGGGCGTGGCGCCCTGGATCGGGCTTACTGTCGTGCTGGTGTGGCTGGCGACAGCGGCGATGTGGCGGTATTCGTCAGGGGCGGCGATTACTGCGTTTCTCTCGTTGCCTCTTGTCGCGCTCGCGTGGAGGGGCGATCACAGGCTGATAGGATTTACGTTGCTCGTCAGCGCCCTGATACTGTGGCGGCACACAGATAATATGATTCGGTTATGGAAAGGCACGGAACCCAAAATCGGGCGGCGAAAAGAGCCGACGGCGTAACCGTCCAATCTATCGCGGGGACAGGCACGTGCCTGCGTCCTCCTCATGAAAGTGACCCGCAATACCGAAATACATCGCCAACCGATTATTGTGACACGTGGCAAAATTGGACCAGAGCCCGTACGAGATGCGGGTCGTGTGGATAGAGAGATCGGCCAAAAGGCTATACAGCGTCGTTTCACGGGTCACGGCAATCCGTTGGAGAGCTCGTTGTTTAACCTGTGTCAGACGTTCGCTCAATGTGGCGCTCTGAATACCCACATGCTGGCTTGCGAGCGACGCGCCCAGTCGTGGGTACTGTCTCTGAATGGTGAGAATATCCAGCCGGCTTCCTTCATAGTGCGCCGCTGAAAAATAGGATTCTAATGAGGCCGCTTCCCGTTCGATAGCCTGACGCTCGATCTGTTCCTCTCGATATACTTCCTGCTCAGCCATGCGTGTGAGCATAGATTGTCGGAATTGAGCGAGGGAAGGGTTGGACACTGTCAGTCCGATGCCTATCAGACTGACAAGGCCGAGAACAGCAATCAGGAGTGTTTTCAGATTCATAGTCAAGACGCCGGGGCTATTTCAAGTATAGAGCCGGTGAGTCGCGCGTCAAGACTGGCAGAATCCACTGTAAGCGTTCGTATTCGCTCCGTTTGCCTCATTCTGTATATGCGGGTGGCTCTTCAATCGGAAGGTGGCTGACAGAGAGGATGTGATCAAGAACGGCTTGACCATTAAGCCCTTGCCGTACAGCTTCAGCCTCTTCTGAAGTCGCCATCTCCACCTTGCCGAATCCTAACGGTGTGCCATCCGGCATCATGCCGATGTACGCATGCCGGACAGATCCAAAGCGTGCGCAAAGTGTGTGCAGGTCTTCAGTGCTGAACGACAGCGGAATGCCGTCAAGGAGGAGCCATGGCATAACGTTGGACTTCCGACCGGGAGTACAGATACGTGACTCTATCTAAGCCCTACCACGCCTTCCTCGATTTGTCTATACAAGGAAGTCGGTCTATTCCTTCCCCGCCTTCACCTCTTTGCAGCAGAAGAGGATTGAATCGTCGGTCCCTCGATGTTGTTTACAGCAGACTTGCGACCGGAATACGGCACACGTATCATCCATCCTTCACTTGAGATCACGTTCAGGGAACATCGCGAAGATCCGAATTGATATACCCATGGAGACGGATGCAGCTCATCACGCTGTTTGAAGAAAATGCGGGATCACGAGCCAACATCTTGTCCGAGACGCTCTCTGCTTTGTACGATGGGCCGCTTGCCTTTCGCGATCACGAGAAAGGACGCCCGCTCATCATCAGCAATTTTGTTCAAACACTCGACGGAATCATTTCGTGGAACATCCCCCGATGGTCCAGTGGCGGAGCGATCAGCGGCTCCAATGACGAGGACCGATTTATTATGGCTCTTCTCCGCTCATGCGCCGACGCGGTCATGGTTGGGGCAGGAACCCTCCGCGACGACCCCGGACACGTCTGGACTCCCGAGTTCATCTATCCAAGCTTGGGACAGGATTTTATGGACCTTCGCCGGCATCTCGGCAAACCTCACTGCCACCCATTAAATGTCATGGTGAGCGGATCGGGCCGTATCGACCTGCGGGAAAAGGTCTTTTCAACAGATGGAGTGAAGACGGTCATATTGACCACCCACCAAGGCAAGGAGAGGCTTGAGCATAACTATGGGAAGTCACTGGCCGCGTTGACAGAGGCGTGTGTCCTACCCGGGGAGGAAGAATTGGATCCACGCGACATCGCCTCGATCCTGCAGACGAAGTATGGCGCCGATCTTATTCTAAACGAGGGAGGCGCTCAGTTGTTCAGCGCCTTTCTTCGAGCAGGATTGTGCGACGAGCTGTTTCTCACCGTCGCCCCGCAAATCGGTGGAAATTTGACGCCCCGGCCGCATTTCGCCGAGTGGGCGAGATTTGAACCGTCGAACGCTCCACGGATGTCTCTGGTCACTGTCAAACGACCCGCGCACGGCGGTCACCTCTACTTCCGCTATCGATTCTAAACAGACAGAATCGGGTCCGGATCACAACAGGAACTAACAATGGATAGCCCGAGACGCTTGATCAGCGGCGACCGATCAAAGCCATCTCGGCTCAGACGAACCTGGGCACAATCTTTCACGTCTTTTTCGAGAAACTTCTGGATCATGAGTGAAGCTAAAGTTGAAGCTGTCCTTTAACCACTCATGAGTCCACGATGTCGGATGATAGTGGACGATGCTCGTCGTCGATGATGAAGAAGATCTTCACTTTATCGGTCGGAACCGCTAAGGCGTCGGTACACTTCCTGAATTGTATTTGTTCGACACCAACGGCCGGCTTACTCTGGACCGACAATTGCCGAAGGGAGCCAGGACGACGGTTGCAAGTTCGGCCTTGTTTCCCGGCGCCGCATTAAAGACAACAAAATAAAGTTCGTCGCCGCCATCCTGAAGAATGAATCCATAGCCGTCTTCTGAAAACACCTTGCTGATCATGCTACGCAGAGGAAGGACCGGGCAAATTCTCACCTCCGTGCCACGTCGCTTGTCTCGATACTTCTGCAGCTCGATCTCGACCGCGGAGAAAGCGGCCGGAATCGCTTCTTCAAACGTTTTGTCTTCTTTCCACGCCGTGATGGTCTTCGACCGGGCAACGTGACGAGAACCAACGCTTCCGGACACGCGCATCCTTTTTATGATGTCGATTCTTCGTCAGGGTCACTCGGCCGTGAACCAGGCCCTCACGGCTGCCTACAGACTCTGCATGCGTTCATCAATTTCAGTTTTCCATCGTGGCGTCATGTTGACGTTCCGGCTTTCAACCTGTAGATCCATGTTCGCATATGAATGTTAGCGGCTCCTGGATAGACAATTCCGCAAGTGCCGTGCCATTGCTCCTGTGATAAAGCGAGACAAAGGAACGACAAGTGACTCGACCTGTGGTGCGTTTTTCCTCAAAGACCACTTCTCACAGCGATGAGAAAGGCTATG
>DATEPO010000157.1:0-8634 GCA_035273145.1 Nitrospiraceae bacterium | reverse complement strand
TCCGCCGCCCGCATTGCCGGTATTGATCGACGGTCCGGGCCGTGTCTGCCGTGCGTTCCAAGTTGATTTGAGTTTGAATCGATGGGATCTCACCATAGGGGAAGGGCTGTGGCTGGAAGATCGCGGAGAGCGGATTACCGAAGCGGATATCCTCACCGCGCCCCGGATCGGAGTTGATTACGCCGGGGAATGGGCCGCCAAGCCGTATCGGTTCCGGCTGGCTCGTTTCACGCGCCAGCCCAGGCAAAAGGCAAAATTAAAAATGTAAAATTCCCGACGTCATTTTGCATTTGCAATTTGCATTCTTCATTGCGCGAGTTGATCGTTTTTCATCAGCTCGCGCAGCACGCTTGTCGCATAGGCGCCCGGCGGTAACGCAAATGCGAGCGTGAGCGTCCTGCCCTCCAGCGACCAGACCAACTCCTCCAGGCGAACGCGCAGCGGCCGGCGCTCTCCACGAAATCCACATTCGACCGCAGCTTGGTTGAGCGACTCCGGCGTCTCATTCAACTCAGCCACGATGGCTCGCTCTATATCGCCCGGCTCGCCTGACGCCCATGAGGCTCGTGATCCGAAAAGTAATCCCGTCGGACTGATCTCGAAGACATCCGCCCGACGTTGATCCCTGTCGGTGTCCTCCACTTGAAAACACGCGCCGTTCACGTGCTTCATCGCCCAATCCCCCACCAGGACCCGATCGAGACGATCGATCCGCGCGGCCAGCATCCTGTTAAAGATATACGACTGATAGGCATTGAGAAACCAGATCCGTTGTGTGCGGCCGATGCGCGCGCGGCGCTCGGCATCCCGCAGCAGCGCGGCCCCCGTCTCATAGTTCAGTCCGCTTCGGCCCTGGCGTTGCGGTCCAAAATAATTCGGCACACCGCGGCGCAGAAGCTCATCCAGCACGCGCGGCACACTGGTTCCGGCCTCGGTGTTCACCTCTCGCACGACAAGCCGAAACCGGTTACCGGCATGATGTCCGGTGCGGAGACGATTGCGATGACGCCCCAGCACGTCGACCGCAAGTAGACGCTCATTGAGAGAGAGGCGCGAAATGGCTTCGGCCCGGACTCCTTGCACCGAGACCATTTGCGTGGTCACGGCTCTCGCGTCCTTGAGCCCGGCGACGCCGATGCACTTCGCCTTGACGCCTAATGCCGAGGCAAATTGTTTGACCATGTCGGGGGTCGAGAGTCCTCGTTTAGTCACGCGCAGGTAGAGATGCTCCCCTTGTCCGCAGGGAAGATAGAGCGGGCGCTCTTCGACGCAAAAGTCTTCGGGCTGCGCCCGGATCACTCCGCCGACTCCGGCATTGGACGCCGTCAGATAGGGAAGCTGCGGGTCTGGACGATCCATCGACACGTTCGAGTACTCCTTAAATGGCGTGTTATACTGAGCTCACCACCCGATGCGGGTATTCGCTGCTATTCTGCGAACAGGATTCACGCTATGACACGAATTTTCGCCATGGTCGTCTCACTGTGCTGGATGATGGCCGTAGCGGCCTCCGCCTTTGCGGCGAGCGCTTCCGATGTTTTCAGTGCGCTCACTCAGTATGTCGCTCGACAGGTCGAGACCGATAAGGTGGTCTTCGTCGGCGCGCAACGCTGCACGGAATGGTTTTATAAACAGCTTAAACAAAAGCCGCCACGCTCTCAGACACACACGATTGCCTTCACGCCGGTGGAATCAGACGGTCAATCTGACTCTACCTCCGAATGCCGCACGCGTTACCCGGACGGCTTAGAATCCGCGAGACACGCGTTTAGCCAAGCCCAATCGGCGCTCTCCATCAGCCTGACGTTTTATGAACTGGCCCTGGTCGGCGATCGCGATGATAATCACCGCTATAGCGAGGATGAGCTGAAAGATCTGCTGGACTCGTTCAAGCTGCCGTTTCAGGACCTCTTACCGGCCATGGCGCACGTGGATGCTTTGACGGCTCAATTCGATCTGGCACGAAAGGGCAATACACTGGAAGCCGTCATGATCAGTATGGGCTTGCTCTACGATAAGGGCTACCGGCTCACCACCGGAGACCGAATCGCCTTGAATACGTTGTCCGGCTAATGCCGTGCCGCCTTTTTGCTCATGCTATTCTCTCCAAGGCTTCCCTGGCCCGGCTGCGGACCGTCTGATCCCAGTCGTCCTGCATCACGACCGTCAATTTGTCTTTTGCCTCGAAAGCCTTGAGACGTCCCAGCCCCAGCGCTGCACAGGCGCGCACATACGCATGATCGTCCTCCAGTGCCTTCAGCAAGATCGGAAGGACCTGTTTGTCTTGAAGCACGCCCAGGTAACTGGCTGCCATGCCCCGTATACGATGCTGCTTATCTCCCAACGCGGTTGTCAGCGTCGTAACAAGGACTTCGACTAAGGCCGGCGCAATTCGTTCCAATCCCTTACCCGAATAGCGGTTCATCTCGATCAGCTCGAACGCGAGGTCGCGCCGCTTGTTGGGGAGTGTCTCCCGCTCAAATCGGGCGATCAATCGATGACGGATGCGCACTCTGGCCCGGCGTTCCTGAATACTTCTGATAGTTTTCCATACGAGAACGCCTGCAACAGCTACCGCCACGGCCGCCGGCACACCCTGCTCGACCACATAATCTTGTGTGTCCGGTGTCAGGCGTTTCCATGCCCAGACCGATGCGACAATGAGACCGATCAGAGCCAAGATAGCGGTGAGATTCGCTTGTCCTCGCTGGTTCATCGACATCGGCTATTTTAGCGTGGTTCGGCGCGTATTTCCTACTGCCAGTACACATGACAAGTGCAATCAGATTCTCTCCACAGCGCTTACACGTCAGGTGGTGCTGGCATCCATGGCAGACGGCCGGATAACCGGCGCGCCGTCATCACTCGGGGCTTCTTGGAGGGCGAAGTCCGAAGAGTACTGGCCCGATATTGAAGGTCGGGACCACCGCGACGCTGTCACTGAATTCGCACTGCCGGAGGGAACGTTCTTCGATGGCGCGACCATCCACCTTCTGACTACCTCCACACTCAACCGGATGCGGGACTGGTATCCGCAAGGACGCTTTGAGGTCCCACGTTTTCGTCCCAACATTGTTGTGGAATCCCCGAGAGGGATTGAGGGTACTGTGGAACAGACATGGATCGGTCATACGCTTGTCATCGGAGACCGAGTACGTCTGCGCATCACCGGACCCTGCGGACGTTGCGTAATGACCATGCTCGCCCAGGGAAGCCCTCCGAAGGGTAGTGGGATTTTGCGCACCGCCGTCCAACACACGCAAGGTCACCTGGGTGTGTATGCCACCGTCTTGCAAGGCGGCACCATCCGCCGGGGCGATGGCGTAGAGGCACTTCCCTAACTTGCCGTTCAAACGATTTCGCGGCGTGGCCTCCGATAAGAGGAGGAGACGCAGCAAGAAATCCGCATAAAAATAGGCACCCTTGATTCCTAGCGCGGTTGCCTGTGCTTCGCTTTCCGTTGATGCCAGAAGGCAAGGCAGACAAGCCCTGCATGACCATGTTGTTCTCTGGAGGTGTTATAGTGGCTCTTAGAGCGGCTCGTACCGTACAAGCTTCTTGCCAAGCATTGTCCTTGTGAAGGGGCCGATACATGACACCCTTTTGGATTGGGCTATTGAAGCGCGCCATGCCAGTTGTGATCGAGGCAGGGTCTCACCTTTATAAACGACGAGCTGCGGCGAATCAGGCGAGTCAACCTCAATCCGCTCCGGTCGATTCGCCATCCGAGAAACTCGAAGCCATGCAGCGAGCAATTATACGGATCGCCGAGGAAGTCGAGTCCGTAAGTTTGAAACAGAACCAAGTCGCAGAAGGCGTGACCAGCCTCCGTCGGGCCGTGATTGCCGCACTTCTGCTTGCTACGGTGGCCATTGTCATGGTTCTTTTAAGATATCGGTAGCTCGATGGTCTGCCGCGTTGGACAGAACGATCTGTTCTCACCGCGTAACATCTTCAGGCAGCCCAGCAAAGTCAGGTTCGGACACCCCCTTCTCGGCGTCATCCTGTTTGCAGTCACTTTCGCTCTTCTGCCTCTTAGCGGTCTGGCCACCGAGCCTCCACCATTGATTTTCGAGGCGCCGCCTCTCTTTACTCAATTGGCCGATCGTCTGCACAAGTTAAATCCCCAAGCGATCAGTGCGGCCATCGAACTGGTCGGCTCGAAGTTCCGGGGCCGCCGGTTAGGATCACTCTGGCATCGGAAGACAGCGACATGGCGCGCCGCACGCCTCATGGGTGTCGGGATATACCGTCATCCCGTCCGGCATCATTGTGCTCTTCCCTGAGCGTCAGGTCTCCTATCCGCATGGCTCGCTGGAAGCACTGCTGCTGCATGAACTTGCTCATGTCTTTGCTCTTCGTGCAGCAGGAGGCCGGGTCGGCCCCCGATGGTTTGAAGAAGGCATCGCCATGGTCGCCTCCGGTGAGCAGGATCTGGTGGACCGCGCCTGGGGCGTCTGGATCGGCCTGACGACGACGCGTACTTCATTAGAAGAAATTGATCTGCTGTTTAGTGAACATCCGCTTTCTGTGCAGACAGCGTACCTGCTATCGGAGGCACTCATCCGATATCTCATGACCTCGACGGGTGCCAGTACCGTGCGACAAATTCTATTCGAGCGCGCTGACGGAGCGTCGTTCGAAGAGGCTTTCCAGAAGGTGACGAGGCGGACACTGCAGGAACTCGAGCGCGACTTTTGGGCACAACAACTTGCATGGCGGCGTTGGATTCCCGTATTGACGAGCTCCATGATCGTCTGGCTCATCATCCTACTAGTGGCATGGACTGCGCGTCGCAAGCAGCGGCAGTGAGCGGCAGCCATAAAGCGACAGTGGGAGGAAGAAGAATTAGATGGCCTCAGCCGCTGAGGAGGACAGTCAGCCGCGGGAGAAATGGCAGGAAGGCGAATCCAATGCAGATCGAGATGGCGACGATCGATGCCACGAGGTCTTGGTCTAAGTCCGTTTCCGTAGCATAGATGACTGCGCTCACGGCTGACGGCATGGCGGCGATCAAGAGGAGGGTGGCGCGCTGCACGCCCGTGAGCTCGAGTAGGAAGACAGCCGTAAGACCGAACAGCAGTCCGCCGCCCATTCGTACGATCACGCCAAGCATGGCCAAGGGGAATTGAGCTCGCATGGCAGGCAGGCTGATCGAGAGCCCGAGCACCACGCTGGCCAGTGGAGCTGTCGTGAGATGAATCGGCGTCAGCACGAACTGCAACCACGAAGGCAGGCCCAGGCCAATGGCCTTGAGCCCCAGTATGATACAGAGCGCCCATAGTGGAGGAGCAGACAAGAAGCGGGCGACGGGGAGCCGCGCGGTCGGTGAACTCCTTCCGTGCCGGAGGGCGATCCCGTAGATCAGTGTGAGGGTCAGCGAGGTTTGACCGAGATCGAAGAGCACCGCTTGAATTAAGCCCTCTTCTCCGAACGTTGCCAGCGTGACCGGATAGGCGAAGTACACGGAGTTAATGCAGCCGGTTCCGACAAGAAAGCTGCCCTGCGTGGTGAGAGGCAGGTGAAGCAGGCGACCGAGGAACCATGACGATGCGAGCACCCCCAGCGTGACGAGGCAGGCGGCAAACGGCATCTTCCAGGCTGCCGCGTCAAACGTGATCTGATTGAGGGAAACTAGAATCGTCGCCGGCAAGCTGAGTGAAAATACCAGTGTCGTGAGCTGCTCCGCATGGGACTTCGTCAGCACACCGGATGAACGGAGGAAGGCACTGACCAGGAAGATGATGAGGAACGCTTGCAGAGTGGCCGGCATTGTAAGAGGAGCAACAAAGATCGCGGTTAGATTTCCTGAAATCCCTTACAACCATGGCACGCGATTATTCCACTTGCGGGGCACTCTTGTGCCCATCCGGCCTGAGTCAGGTCTTGAGTTTCGAACCGCAACGGCCTTCACGCAGGTTTCCGTCCCGACACGATCCGTACGGCGATCGGAAGCGCGAAGATCGTACCTCGCCGATACGATTCGACTATCTGGACGATGCGTTGCTTTGCGTCGCGCTGCTGAGAGGCAGATAGTTTGGCCCACACGTTCTGAATCGGCGCCGCGATGTCCATGAGACTGGCCACGTATTCCTGGGGGGTGAGGAATTGCACCTCGCTGAAGAGTTCCTGTTCTGTCACGTCATGCAGTCCCCCCTGCTGCAGCAGGCCGGCCAGCTCACCGGGCTTCGCCAGGCGAAAAATACCGGGCGCAGTGGGATTGAGCGGTGGCAAGTCAATAAATTGTTTGATGACATCCATCGGGATGCTGAGATAAGGGTTCTTCTCGGGCATTGACCAGACAGCGGCCGCCACGTACCCCCCGGGGTTCAGCACGCGCGCGATTTCTGTGGCGGCTTGAGAAATTTCCGGCAGAAACATCAAGCAGAAGCGGCTGATCACCGCATCGAACGAGGACGCCTGGAACGACAACATCGTCACATCAGCGGTACGGAAGGTGACATTGTTGAGGCCAAGACGAGTCGCCTTTCGTTGGGCCACCGTCAGCATGGATTCTGCTAAGTCAAGGCCCGTCACGCTGCCGGCTGGCCCCACGACCTGCGCAGTCAGCAGCGCAGGATAGCCCGTGCCTGACCCCAGGTCGAGGACTCTCATTCCGCGTCGCACACGCACGTCACTCACAAGCCGGTGGTTGAGAAATGCCATGTTGTCGTCGAACAACTGATCCCACTTTTCCCATCCGGGGGCTACACGGTTCCAATCGGCGCGCTGCGATTCGATGACTTCCTGCGGCGTTGGTTGCGGCATCATGCGTCCTTGGTGACGAGGTTTACATACAGAACAACATGAGCCGATCATGCTTGATTCCCTCTATCTTGGCAAGATGCCACCCTGACGAAGGACCAGGATAGGGCCTGTGTCAGTTTCTTCCTTCCAAAGCCCGTTGACACGACCGCTGCCGACCCGTACGCTGCTGCCTTTCTTCTCCCTACGAAAGGAAGAGCCATGGCGACACGTCAACTGACCCCGGAAGGCATCATGCAACTCGGCATCGGGTTTTGGGGATCGAAAACGCTGCTCAGTGCAATCGAACTTGGGCTGTTCACGGAGTTAGCTAAAGGACCGCTCGAGGCAAAAGCCTTGACCGAGCGGCTCAATCTTCACCCACGAAGTGCCAGAGATTTCTTCGATGCGCTTGTGGCTCTAGGAATGCTGCGCCGTACGGGGGCGCGCTATGCGAACACGCCGGATACCGCTCTGTTTTTGGATCGGGCCAAGCCCTCCTACGTGGGCGGGATGTTGGAAATGGCGAATGCCCGGCTGTATCGATTCTGGGGCTCGCTCACGGAAGCGTTGCGTACGGGCAAGCCTCAGAATGAAGTCAAGACAGGAGAAGACTTTTTCGGCACGCTCTACGCGGACCCGAAACGGCTGGAAGGATTCCTTAAGGCCATGACGGGCCTCAGCGTGGGAGCCGCGCGGGTCATTGCGAAAAAGTTTCCATGGCGAAAGTACCGCTCCTTCATCGATGTGGGGTGCGCACAAGGCGGCGTGGCGGTCGAAATCGCACTCGCTCATGCACACCTTGCCGGCGGCGGGATGGATTTGCCGGTCGTGCGGCCCGTATTCGAATCTTATGCGCAGGCGAAGCGGGTGGCAGGACGGCTTGTCTTCCATCCCGGGGATTTTTTCACTGACTCGCTTCCGAAGACCGATGTCATCATCATGGGGCACATCTTGCACGACTGGACACTCGATGAGAAAATGATGCTCCTGCGCAAGGCGCATGATGCGCTACCGCCAGGCGGGGCGATAATCGTGCATGAGGCTATCATCGACGATGCGCGCAGACGAAATACGTTCGGCCTCCTGATGAGCCTGAATATGCTTATCGAGACGCACGGCGGCTTCGACTTCACCGGCGCCGATTGCAAGAGGTGGATGAAAGAGGCCGGCTTCAAGCGGACCACAGTCGAACCGTTGGCCGGACCGGATTCGATGGTTGTCGGGATCAAATAGTGGCAGCGGTGATCTGAACCGAGCCAACTTGGAAAGAAAGATCTGAAACCATAGATGGTGGAGATGGTCGCGCGTTTCGGTTAACGCAACACGACCGATGAAGAGTAATCGGGAAATGGGGTGCCGCACCGTTGGGGCGCACGTCATCCCGCACCGCACCTCGGTATGTTTTATTTCTCGCTGTTCAGCACACTAGACAAAGCCGGCTGTCTGTCCTTGCGCAAGCAGTTCTTCTTTCACAATCCGCTCTGCCTGCACCCAGTCGTCCACTTCAGTGACGGCATGTCGTTGCATAAAAATCTCATAGGCTTTTTGAGCGACGAGTGCCCGGTATTCGTCTTCTGTGATGACGACTTGAGTCGCGCGGCGCACGCTGTTGTCTTTCTCAGGGGAGCGCAGCAGTGGTTGGTTTTTTGGCGCCGGTTTTTGTGGTGATCGCTCTGTGCTGCGTTTTGAGGCGGTGAGCTTTTGATTCCTGTTTTGTTTTGGCTTATCGCCGTCGGCCATAGAATGTGGCATCGTTCGGGTTCTCCTTACAGTGTGAAGAAAATACATGTATATAGCATATTGCTTTCTTTTGCGAGACGGAATTGCGCTCTCAAGAGAATTGATGCCTTCCCATGTCGCTGAATGGAAGGGGCTCCCGAACGGTGG
>DATEPO010000156.1:0-7704 GCA_035273145.1 Nitrospiraceae bacterium | reverse complement strand
AACGTTGCATTAAAACCTGGAAAATTTCTTCCCAAACTCGGTAAGCGGACGCACATTAACCCGTACTCGCGAGAGGAGCTTGCTACTTTTCTTGGCACGGTCCAAGCGCATGACATGTGATACTATCCTCTCTTCCTTTGTGCGGCACGGACCGGATTGCGACAGGGCGAGCTGTTGGCGTTGCAATGGGATAGCATTGACATGGAAGGACGGTTCATTGACGTGCAGCGCAATTATTCCCGTGGAGAGATATGCACTCCCAAAAGCGGCGAAGGCCGTCGTGTCGATATGTCAAAGGAACTGAGTCAGGCGCTTAAACAACTGTATCGTGAACGCCAATTACAAGCCGTTGAGAACGGCTGGAAAGAGATGCCGGTATGGGTCTTTTGTAATGAAGCAGGCGGAATCCTCGACCCTGATAACCTCCGCAAACGGGTTTTTCGTGGCATCCTGAGGGCGTCGGGCCTCCGCCGTACACGCTTCCATGATTTTCGGCATACGTTTGCCTCGCTACTACTGCAACAAGGCGAGAGTCTCGTCTATGTAAAGGAGCAGATGGGACATTCTTCAATTCAAGTCACGGTGGACCTTTATGGGCATCTCATTCCAGGGGGCAACAAAAGAGCAGTAGACCGGTTGGATAGTCGCAGTGTGAACAGTGTCTCAGTAAGGGCATCCGCAACCCCAGTGCAACCATGGCCTCTCGTAAGGGGAGGAGGTACTATGGAACCTGTTGATTATATGGAGCCGGCGATTGGAATCGAACCAACGACCTGCGGTTTACGAAACCGCTGCTCTACCAACTGAGCTACGCCGGCGCTGGATGACAGCGAGGGAACAAGGTGGGACAAAACGACGGTATGATAGCCAGGACATTGCGGGTGTGTCAATCGTCGTCTTTCCGTTGCTATTTCGTCTGCGAGAGTGGCATCACGGCAGATTTGGAAGCCGCGGTGAGGGGCGGAATACACATGGGGTGCTGAGCCTGCTGATATTTTTCCTTGGCCGTCACAGTGACGTGCTCGCGCACATACCCGCATAGCTCTCCTACGGCGACGATGCCGTTCTGGTCACGATCGGCCGCCCCTCTCAATCCCTTTAAAAGAAAGTATGTGAAGAGACCATGCCGCCCCTCTTCGTACGGATGAGCCTGTTCATGCCCGGTGGTCCCTATGATCTGTAGCAGCTTTTCGCCGCGAAGCCCTGTCGGAATGGCGTCCCACATCGGCTCTTTTCCATCGGCCGATGGCTCCCCTCCACTTGAAGTCCACGTCAGATCCATCATCAGGACCGCGCGTTGAATCGGAAGACGAGCCAAGGCGTCATACAGTCTGCGGAGCGACATCAGCCGAAGCGGGGAGGCCGGATCAGCTTCATGCGGGATGAATGATACAGCGCCGGTCGATGGGTTGACGAGAGCGCGACTCGCGATAAAGATGAGGACCTCACCGCCTGGCTCTGCATGTCGAGGCAACCATTCTTCGAAGACTTCGATGAGGTCATCTTTCAGCGCATGCTCGTCAGTAAGCAATTGAACCTGAGCGGATGGAATGCCGCTGAGCTGTTTAAAGTAGTCTGCCATTACCTCGGCATCATGCGCAGCGAACGGGACCGGTGATAGCGTGGCATGTCTAAACGTACTAATGCCGATCGCAATTCCGACTGTCTTTTTTCGCTCTAGTCCCTTGGCGGTATCGAAAACGCCATCGACATCGTCCACCGGGGGTATACTTAACAAAGCATGGCGCGGATGCCATTCGATGGGGAACTTTTTTTGATCAGGTGACCCGCCATTGGCCGCTTCGACAGCGAGGATCAGCTCACCTTGTCGGATAGCCTCTGTCGGCGGCATGCGCGCACTTACCACGACACGCTTCATCTCATTCGGTTGCAAATCACCGACTGGGACTGGATTGGCAAACTGCTCCACGAGCACCGGTGTGCCTGAAAAACGAACAACGACTTCTTTCGCGGCGATCGTACCTGTATTGCTCACTTCCACTTCCATCGTGACTTTTTCCCCGCTCTCCAGCCGTTCATCGGCATGGCCCTCCCGGAGGAGGACGCGATAGGCTAAGGCGTTTGGGTAAAGCGGGAATGGCATTGATGCAGGAGTCACAGGTGTGGCTGCAGCTTCCGCCGGTGCAGCGACAGAGGGAACGAGGGCGACTGAGGGTTCACCGGTCGGTTGCTTGTGTTGTGCCGCATCCCGGATCTTCGTGGAGGTGCCAAGATGCTTTTTGAGTCCTTGTGTCAGAAGTGTAACCGCTTCATTCGCTACCGCACCGAATCCTTTGACTTCACAGCCTTGGCCTTCGGTTTCAACCGTGCCATGAGATTCGGCTCGCAGATTCTTGGTGTACAAAACGTTGCCATTCGCATCGGCATAAGAGATGGTGGCGCCGACAATCACTGTGGCAGGATACGTCTTGGACGTTTGCCGCGGGATAAACAGGTCGGTTTCCTTTAACCCTAACGCCACATCGACGGCACCGTCTGCTTTTTGTCCCGCGGATGGCATCTGAATCCGCTGGAAGACAAGTCCCAGATCTTTCTTGAGCGAGGTGGTCAGTCGCTCGCCGATCGGCAGCATCTGCCGCTGACCGCACGCGTCCGTATACTCGAGCGCCGCGTCGGCCACGCTCGGATCCAGACGCAGATCGACCGTCAGCGGAAGCCAGTAGCCGTCCGGCTCACTAAACCGGTTGAAGATCTTCGATGCCCCGCTACATCCCGATAGTGAAATCAGCAGGAGCGCAACGGCCAGGTGAGACATCAAGACAGAGCCGGGCGGCCGATCAGCCGAAACACGAGGGAAACCTCTCACGACGCTGGTATACCGCAAACGTAGACGGGAAGGCAATGTGCCATCCTCTTTCCATTCGTTGACTTCGTCGGCACCCTTCAGTATCGTGCCGCATGCTGGAGCCATCTGCACGATCATCGGTATCGGCAAACCACACGGAGAGTCAAGGGAACAAAGCGACTCATCTTTGCGCGTCCCTTGCGCGACTCATCAGACTTCCCAATCAGTCCGGCACCCTGCTTCTCATGCTTCCGACGCTTTGGGCTCTCATATTTGCCTCACATGGTCGCCCGTCATTGACGCTGGTACTGATCTTTTCGGCCGGCTCCTTCGTCATGCGAAGCGCAGGCGTCGTGATGAACGATTTGGCAGACCAGTCGTTTGACCGCCAAGTCGCACGCACACGCACACGCCCCTTGGTCAGTGGAGCGGTCACGGTTCGACAGGCACTGCTGACGATCGTCGCCTTGCTCATCATCGCAGGTGGGTTGCTTCTCATGCTCGATCCCTTCACCATCGGGCTCAGTCCTATCGCGGTACTCCTGGCCGCCATCTATCCTTTTTCAAAGCGTTTCCTTCCACTCCCGCAAGCGGTGCTCGGCATCGCTTTCGGATGGGGGGTGATTATGGCCTGGGCTGCGGCCACGCATAGTGTCCCGTTGCCTGCCTGGCTGCTCTATGCCGCAACCATCTGCTGGGCAATCGCGTACGATACGATCTATGCGCTTCAGGATCGCGAGGACGACCTCCGGATCGGGATTCGATCGTCCGCGATTCTGTTCGGTTCATATGCTTGGTTGGCGGTGGGGTGCAGCCTCGTGCTCATGTTATTGCTGCTGGGCGTGACCGGATGGTTGAATGGGTTAAACGCCGGCTTCTATGGAGCGCTGGCGGCAATCGCCGGCTTTCTCGCTCAGCAAGTCTTACTGGTGCGCAATGGCATCCCGACCGCTCAAGCGTTTCGTCTCTTTCGGCAGCATGTTTGGATCGGCTGGACAATCCTGGCAGGAATCTGGCTCGGGTTCATGTAGTCAGCGGCATGATGATCTGCGTGAGACACTTATTGTGAGGTCAAATGCCGGAGATTGGTTCTTGGACAAGCGAACAGAAATCAGCTACTTCCCCGCTCGTTCAATTGGCATTTCGGGTTTAGGAGCCTTCAAGGTGGTCAGATACATTGTCACCGCCTTGGCATCCCGATCGCTAAGACCAAGGGTCGGCATCCGTGTCTCCGGTTTCATGCCTTGCGGATATTTAACCCATCGGTAGACCCAGGTTGGATTCAGCCGAAAGCCCGCTCGGTCTAATGCAGGCCCAACGATCCCGCCTTCTTCTCCAACACGATGACAAGCATTGCAGCCGTACTTATTGCCATAGAGGCGTTTCCCGAGATCCGCCAGCTTCGCGGCTTCTTCAGGAGGTGTGGTCAAATCGGGACGCGCCACGCTGGGTAGTTTCGGACGACCTAGAAACGACGCCAATGCCGTTTTTGCTTTTTCCAATTCTTTCGATGCCGTGCTAAGGGCCTCCTGCTCCTTGGCCGTCGCTGCATCATCGACATCCACGCCCTTCTTGTCCGCCTCTTCAGACGCTTTTTTTTCGGCAACCTCCAGGGCCTGCTTGGCTTGGTCATACGCTTGCTGCGCCGCTTGCTGTTTATCTTGAAGCTCTTTTTTTCTGGCTTCCAAATCATAGGTCAATTTCATGCCATGGAGCGTTCGAACGTAGGCGACAATTGACCAAATTTCTTCTTCGGACAACGTGTACTTGAAGGTCGGCATGGTTGGGACTGCGAATTCATCGTCCCCGATTTTGTCGCCGATCTCCGGGGTCGTATCCTTCATGTCGCGCGAGATAGTCGAAAATATTTCTTCGTCCTTAAACGTGGACATCTCCCCTTTGTTGGAGAGATCCTTCGGACGAGGATCGGGCATCGTCCCCCAATTGTACCCTTCGTTCTGATGCCCACTTTCACCATGACAATGCATGCAATAGTGCGCGTACAAATGCTGTCCCCGTGAGACCGTTTCATTCTGGAACAGGCCGCACCCGGCGAGGCCCATAGCGGCTGTCAGGCTCACCACTGTCATCCCGAGTACCAGCTTACGGACTTCTCGATAAGCGTTCATGCCGGTGCCCGCCCTCATGTCGAGGACCCTTTCTTCAATTTTCGAATGATCACAAATTGCACGCCGACTGCGACCCCGATCGCTAAGGCGGCATAGACATAGCTGGAGTAATCAGGCGGCGGATCGGCTCGGAAATACCACCATGACGAAACGGCCTTTTGCGACCCTTTCTCCTTCAGATCTCCGCTCTCTAACTTTTTCCCGTCCCAAATAGCGAAGGCGATGTTGATGTATTCGCCGGGTTTGATCTGCGTGTCATGTTCAGCATCACCGGTGGACAACGCTCGGCTGAAGACCACCTTCCATGTGCCGTTTTGGTAAACGCCTTTACCTTTGGTGTCCTGCTTGTCCTGAACTCGCAAGGTGCCGAACCCTTGGGCATTCATATCGAGCACCTTGGCATCCTTGTTTTTCCAGAACCAAATATTGACCGGTCCGCCCTGCACCTGGGCCATCGGTTGGCCGTGAGCGAAATGCGCCTTCTTCTCGCCCACCATGAACTCCAGTGCCGCCGCATCGTCCGGGTCTTCCGAAGGATCGACATATTCCAGCAGAACGGCCACTTGTTGGCCGTCGTGTAGCGCCCGCACCTTTACGGTCTGCGCGGTGACTTCTAAGATTCGCGTCGGCCAGTGTACTTGAGGGGAAAGGGGAAACTCCGACACCGGCACGTCGTTCCAAACTGCTGAGTTAGGATCCTCGACCGGGACCGCCCCTTTGGCGACGTGTGCACGCACCGCGACGCTTTCCTGCGCGAAATTGAGAGCGGGGAACAGAAGTAAAGAGAGGAAGATGGCGCCGGTTAGGAGACCACTGCCGTTCACAACACGTTGTTTCAGTCTTCTCATGGCTCCTCTTCCCGTGCTACCCCGAGGGACAATCGGATTGTCGTCACTGCATTCTCTTTCGTGCCGGAAACCACTCATTCCGTACCCGCTCTTCTCTACTCCCACGTTCTAGGCTTTTGGTGGGCGCCATCGTATTCACCCATAATAATTTTCCAGATATCTTCATCTGAGAGCTCGTGCTCCCAACGAGGCATCGCCGATTTCCAAGGCATGCCTTCAATGGAGAGGCCCACCCCGCCCTTCTTGATTCGCCAGAACAGATAGCTTTCCTGCAGCATGGCGATCGTCGTAGGATCTGAAAAATTCGCCGGTGGTGGATTGAATCCCTTCGCAGCCGGTCCCTTGCCGTCAAAATTCCCGTGACACGGAAAACACAGCGAGAAGTATCGGCCTTTCCCATAGGCAATATTTTCGGGAGTGGGTTGAAAGGGATTGGAGAGCCCGACGAACTCCCCAGGCGGAGCAGGGTGAATCGTACGATTTTCACCAGGAGGTTGATCGCTGGGCGCCGTACTGTTGTAGGTCTGCCATCCGACCAACAGAGGAAAGAGCAGTAACACAGCCAGCCTCGCAAGTTTCATCGCGCCGTCTTGCCCGTCCCCCCGCAAGAACCGAAAGATCGGACCCCAGAACGCCTCCGTCGACTCTCCGCTCAGCGTCGCGAAGATCAAAATTCCCGATGAGGTCAAGGTCAGATACAAGAAGATTAAGCTGGCTGGAAGCGGTGCCGTAAATAACGGCAGCACGAACTTGAGAAAGATATACATCCCAACGACAAGAATGATCGATCGTACGAGCACTCCACCCTTCATAGCACTATCCCTTCTTTCGCGACTCGTGTGTCATTAATTCAGATCACCATTGAGACCACCGGCATGGATCGGCACAACGGCGGCTGTTTGTGCCGGCTTTGCCTGAGCCGGTGGCGTGTCGGACGCTTGGGTAATTTCAGATGGGCTGACGGTAATCGGTTCCCCGCTCATCTGTTGAAGGAAGGCGATCACCGATAAAATTTCATTTTTCGACAGGCCGATTGGATTTTTGTTGATGTACGGCATACGAGCCGGATATTCCTTCGGCTGGCTTTCGTGACGGAAATCCAGGTAGATATAGGCTTGGGGCTGGGTCAAGCTCTCATACATGAATTCGCGGGTAAGCTTGGCGCCGATTCCCTTCAGATCAGGACACCGCGCCGATTCGCTCGGTCCAATCGAATGACACAAGGCGCATTGTCCCTTACTAAAGAAAATCTTCTGTCCGATGGCCGCCATATCGGACGCCGTCTTAATATTGGCGACATCGAACTTTTCTTCGACCGGCGGCAGCGACGCCATCTGGGGCACGCTGAGCGCGGTAATTGAAAATAAGCCGAGCACAATTGCGACAAAACCGACGACTCGCGCGAATCGCGCTTTAATAAAGAGCAGAACGGCAATCCCTAATCCGACCACCGATAGCCCGATCAACTGTAAGAATGCGACTTCGCTCATAGTCCCTCAGTGCTTCTTATCCAACGTCTGAGATCCCCCGGCCATGGCGGGATAGGCTCCCACCGGCACTTGTTTCTTCTCTTCGACCGGATCCTTCCCTTTTGCCTTATCGCCCATAGTAGCCACCCAGAAAATGAACGCGACCAGCATACAAAATAGAAACGTGTTCAAGGACATGAAGGCAGCGGCATAGCCCAGCGCGGGCGAAAAGGCATACTGTGAGGAGTCCCGCATGACGCCGTAGATGTGCCAGTGGACACGGGACGATGATCGTGCATATCCCATCAACGTCATCAGCAGAATGACCATGACCGCGTTTAAGACCAACGCATAGCCGGCTCGCGGAGGCATACGTCCCCAGACCATTTCGGTGGTCGTCTTCGCGCTCCGCAGCAAAAGTGCCGTGAGGGGCGTAATCGTCAGCATGACAA
>DATEPO010000155.1:0-11418 GCA_035273145.1 Nitrospiraceae bacterium | reverse complement strand
CTGTTCGATACAGTCCTGCGAACGTGCGCATGGCATCATCTTCATTCGTCGCTGATGACCGAACGGCCCACAGTGCAGCAGCATTGGACGTAAATGCCTGACTGATAGCGTCCAGCGCGGATTCTAAGGGCCGAAGAACCTCATGTGGAATCGTCAGTGACGTGATGCGTGTACGGTACTCTTCAAGAATTCTCTCTGGGTCCGTCTCCGAAACACGCTTGGCCCGTGCCCATTGTTCATCAGGATTCAACTTCGCGGCTCTTAACGTATCGATATAAGCCCGCGTGGTGACGCATACACCGGGTGGAACGCGAAATCCATGGTGGAGTAACGATGCCAAGCCAGATGCCTTTCCCCCACAGAGGGCTCGATCACCGCTGGACTCCAAGGGGAGGAGATAGGATCGGCGCATGAAGCACGCTACAGAGCGATCAGCAGATAGAGATCATTGACGTTGGTGCCGGTAGGACCTGTATGAATAAGCCCTCCGACGGTCTTGAAAAAATGGTAGGCATCGTTGCGATCGAGGTAGTCCATGGGATCGACATCAAGTTGAGCGGCGCGTGCGCGTGTCCGTCCATCTACCACCGCCCCTGCCGCATCGGTCGGGCCATCGGTCCCATCGGTTCCAAACCCGGCGATCCAGACGTTCGGCAGACCGGCGAGTTCGCGGGCGGCAGCGAGCGCAAACTCCTGCGCGCGGCCTCCTCGTCCGTTGCCGCGCACGGTCACCGTGAGCTCCCCTCCTGCGATGAGACACGCGGGACGTCGAATCGGCCGGCCGGTGGCGATGATCTCCCGCGCCATCGCGCCAAACCATTTGGCTGCTTCCCGGGCTTCACCTTGCAATGAGGTCGTGAGAAGAAGCGGGTGCAATCCGCTTTGTCGCGCCACTTGGAAAACGGCTTCTACCGCCGCCTGATTATTACCGATGATCTGGTTCTGGACTCTGCGAAAAATGCGCGCCCCAGGCTTCGGCGATTCAGGATACGCGCCTCGTTGGCCTTTGAGAAGATGCGCGCGTATGTTTGTGGAGACCTTCTTCCAAATGCCGTAGCGGCGCAGGGTCTGAATCGCATCGGCATACGTGGTCCCATCCGGGGCCGTGGGGCCCGATCCAATTGTGCCGAGGTCGTCGCCGAGTACATCGGACAGGATCAAAGTAATTATCTGCGCGCGCGTGGCAGCCGCTAGGCGACCGCCCTTCATGGCCGAAAGATGTTTCCGGACGGCATTGATCTCATGGATAGTCGCGCCGCTAAGCAGCAACAAGGCCGTCGTCTGTTGTTTATCGGCAAGGGTGACGCCAGGCGCCGGAGCGGGCAACAGGCTCGACGCGCCACCGGACAACAGCACAAAAACAAGATCGTCGGCGGTGAGCTGGTTGAGCAGGGTCAGGATCTGTCCCGCGGCTCGTTGGCCTGCCTGATCGGGAACCGGATGCCCGGCTTCCTGTATGCGGATAAACGCAGTCGACGCACTGTGTCCATATTTCACCACCACCGCTCCGCCGGTCAACCTTGTGCCCAGTCGCTGTTCCAAGGCAACCGCCATGCGAGCCGACGCTTTGCCTGCACCGATGGCGAAGATTCGCGTGTACCGATGAAGATCGTACCGATGCTCGCCGACCTGAAGCGTCGCGCCCTTGCGTGTCACCGCGTGTCGCACCGACTCAAGGGGATCGACTGCCGCGAGCGCAGCGGTCAGCATGCGCTCAAAGAGCGCCCGCACCCGCGTCTGCTTGACGCCGATGTGCATGAATTAGGGAGTCGTGCCTTGCTTGAGGCAGCGGAAGGGACAGATTTGCTTCGGCACGCGAATGGAGTGGATGCCTTTCGGAAGGTATTCTTTGCTGATCTCAGGGTTCAACATCTTCAGTTCCAGGAAGTAGGAGCCGTAGTCTTGAGCGATCGATGCCAGATGGCGTTGGCTCTCCTTGATCGTCACAGCCACCGTCTCGGTCTCGAGCTGAGCGTAGAGATCTTTCTTGGTCAGTCCCAGGTATTTTTCAGGCTGCGAATAGATTTCCTTCGCGGCAATGATCCGGGGAACATAGCGCATGGTCTCGCGGACATAATGTAGCTTCCAATAATCGGTGATCCGCTGCTCTTTCAGCAATTTTCTGATTCGATCTTCACCGGCGTTGTAGGCCGCCATTGCAAGAAACCAGTCGCCCAGATCCTGTTTAAGGTAGCGCAGATATTTGATCGCCGCCTCGGTGGACATTTCGAGATTTCGGCGATCATCGCGCCATTGATTGCTATAAAGTTTATAGCGTTTGCCGGTGGACCCGATGAACTGCCAGGGACCCGAGGCTTTCGCTTTGGAAAACGCGGCGGCGATGCATTTACTCTCCACGAGCAACATATACTTCAAATCGTCCGGCAGGCCTGATTGAGCCAATTGTTTTTCGACCGGTGGAAAACAACGACCGGTCCGCTTCGCCATGATAATGCTTTCGCCCTCTTCAGCGAGGAACTGATAGAACTCGTATTCGATGCGCTCGCGCACCTGCCAGTTGTCCATGGGAACCGACACGCCGGCAAAAGTCAATTGAGAGGGAAGCTTGAAAGAGCTGAGGAAGTAACGTTGGCTCGGGCGCTCGATTGGCGGCACTACGATCAGCGGCATGTCATTGCCTTGGCCGGGGTCTTCCTCTCCCGGAACCGGGAGCAGCTCCTCCATGGAGCCGTTGGAGCCGTTTTTTTCCGGGTCAAGAGCCGGCTGGGTTGGATTCGTAATGGGAGGCGGCATGTCAGGCGCCTCTGAGGCACTCGCATTGCGGACATCCGCGCTGGTTGCCGGACTGATCACGAGGAGTCCGATGGCCACGCCGGCGAGAAAGCCGGCGATGATTCGGCGGGAATGCGAATAACGGATTGGGAAACGAAAGTGGGATATCACAAGTATCTAATGAGCCATCATGAAAAAGGCGATCATGCTAACAAGAATGTTTTTGGTCGGCAAGTTGAACGCGCCACAGAGGGCTTTGTGATAGACTCCCGATCCATGCGTTCACTCCTCGTGCTTAATCAGTCTATCACCGAGTGTCGGAAATGTCCCCGCCTCGTCGGCCATCGCGAAGCGATTGCTCACATGAAACGCAAGCAGTATCGGGACTGGATTTATTGGGGCCGGCCTGTTCCGGCATTCGGCGATCCATCGGCCCGCTTATTCATAATCGGTCTGGCGCCGGCGGCGCACGGTGGAAATCGGACTGGACGGATTTTTACGGGAGATCGCAGTGGAGATTGGTTGTATGAAGCGCTCCACCGGTATGGATTTGCCAACCAACCACACTCGATTCATAAGAACGACGGCTTGGCGCTCAAGGACTGCTATATTGCCGCCGTCGTCCGGTGCGCGCCTCCCGATAATAAACCGACTCCAGCTGAGTTCGACCGCTGCCGTCCGTATCTGTCGGAAGAGCTTCGCTTGCTGAAGAATGTCCGTGTTGTGGTCGCGCTTGGGAAAATCGCGTTCGATCAATATCTCAAAGCATGCCGAGAATTCGGCCATGATCTTCCCTCACCTGCCCTGCGTTTCGGACACGGAGTCATTTATCGGCTTCCATGGGGTGTCACGCTCATCGGCTCGTACCATCCAAGTCAGCAAAACACATTTACAGGAAAATTGACCGCTTCCATGTTCCATGACGTGTTTGAGCGGGCCCGAGCGGTTATTTCGGATGCCTCGGAAGGAGGCAACGTTGATGAGGGAGCCGACCTACAAGCGCCTCGCCGCAGTCGACCCCCTGCTCAACCGATCAACTTGGGCGGTGGGCGTTCCAGTCGGCGAGGAACTTCTTGAGGCCGATATCGGTCAGAGGATGCTTTATCAGCTGCTGATAGACATTATACGGCATCGTGCAAATGTCTCCCCCTGCCAACGCCGCTTCCACGACATGCATCGTGTGCCGGACGCTCGCGACCAGGACTTTGGTCTTGAAATCGTAGTTGCGGTAGATGGCGATGATCTGCCGAATGAGTTCCATGCCATCGGCGCCGACGTCGTCAAGGCGGCCAATAAATGGCGAGACGCACCAGGCGCCCGCTTTGGCGGCCAAGAGAGCCTGTGTCGGCGAGAAGCACAAGGTCACGTTGACGCGGATACCTTCAGCCGTGAGCCGCTTGGTGGCTTTGAGCCCTTCGGGAATCAGCGGGCACTTGACCACAATGTTCTTATGGAGCTTGGCCAGTTCGCGGCCCTCTTTGACGATCGCATCGGCTTCTACGCTGATGACTTCGGCACTGATAGGACCATCAACCAAATTGCAAATTTCGAGTACGAGTTCCTTGAACTCACGGCCTTCCTTTGCCGCTAACGATGGATTCGTGGTGATGCCATCGACGGCCCCCTGACTGACGGCTTCTTTGATTTCCTTTACATTTGCGGTGTCGAGATAAATATTCATGTGAATTCCTTTTGTGACAAAGGTGTATCCGGTGATGAATTTATTGTATGAGTAACGACAAGTGAATGCAAATGGACCCTGCTTTTGACAGGCGCTTTTCCAATGACTACAATCCTTGCACTAAGGTGACTTTCGGCGGATAACGCAAGGCTCTGTAAAGGCATAGAGGAGGCGCGTATGAAACGACCACTGATGTGGCTTCTACTTGTGATGGCCACTATCGCGGGGTGCGGCGGCAACCCATATCTGGATGCGTCACTCAAGCCGGCTGAGATGGAGGGAAAGGATAAAGCATGGTTCGAAAACAAATGGGGTCCCCCAAGCGGGAAAGCCCCCCGATTTTTTGGCGGGGAAGAGTGGACCTATTTTCGAATCGCCGGCGGCAAAAGCAGTTCGCTTTTCTTCAATTTCGCGCCGAATCAATGTCAGATCACATTGAAATTCGATAAGGAAGAGAAGTTGAGTTCGTACAAGTATTCGGGATGCTAACCGGACAATTGCTTGTGGAAGGTTTGCGCGCAGTCCGTGCTACAGAAATAATAGTTCTGGCCGCCGATGCTGGCACTCACGGCGTTGGCTCTGGGAATATAGGTACGGCACACGGGATCTTGGATCATCTGATCATACCCCTCACTCCCTTGGCCAGGGAGCGAAGATTTATTGAATTCCCGCAAGGCTTTCCTGACTAAAAAATACAGGATGACCAACAGGCCAAGTATCAGCAACAGACGATACATAGAGTCTCCCACCTAGCAGCCCTCATCCTATGGCAGCTACCGCGGACTGTCAAGGAACCCCACGAATTGTGGTCCCTGTGTAATCAAGCCGTATTTCCGACATGGCTGTCATCGAAGCCGGCGGCCCAAACGACTCATCAATGAATCGGTCTGAAGGGTCTTTTTCTTTCGACCAGAGGGACTTTCGGCCGATAGTCTCCCCTTATACTGCGTGTTAGGGTGAGACTTATGAAAACTTGTGATAAGTGCCAAGGAACGATGTTGTATGAACGAGCGGTGGACCTCAATGCGGGTCTCGTCATCACCGTGTTGGCTTGCTTGAATTGCGGCAGGCGACGTCCGGTGGAACAGCAACCCCGTCCTATCACCGCGCGTTGCTGAGACCGGTGCTGCCCGTTTCTTTACACAGGCAGTCTCCGTGGCGAAGCCTTTCTGAACAGGTGGTACGATGAAACCGCCCGTGACAAGAGTGTCTCGTTCGCCATGGACCGCTTTGGCCTCATGCCCACACTGCTATCGCCTTATCAGTTATGAGTCGGGCCAGACAAAGGTGTGCTGTCATGCTTGTGGAGCAGCCGTGATCGGAAAAGCGGCGTTGACGGCAGATCAATCGCCGTTCTCGGAAGAGTAATCGCTCTTATTGAACTGAATCGCCCTCATAGACGACGGTCTGCGAGGGCGATTTTATTTGCTGTTCCGGAGGGGACTATCTCGTTGACAAGCTGAAGCAAGCCGAGTTGCTATCGAAGGCCCAGCACGTCGAGCATATCGTAGAGACCGGGAGGTTGTTTGACCGCCCAGCGCGCGGCTCGAAGCGCACCCCGCGCGAACGTATCGCGGCTTTGAGCGCGGTGTGTAATTTCGATACGCTCTCCCATTCCGCCGAAGATTACCGTGTGGTCGCCGACAATATCTCCCGCGCGAATGGTCTGAATGCCGATTTCTCCCGGCTTGCGTTCGCCGATCAGGCCCTTGCGCGCATAGACTCCGGCCTGATCGAGATTGCGGTTCATGGCCTTCGCGAGAGTCTCGGCCAGCTTGAGCGCAGTTCCGCTCGGGGCATCTTTTTTTAAGCGATGATGAGCCTCGATCACTTCAATGTCGTAGTCCTCGCCTAGTGTTTTAGCGATTTCGGCGACGACCGTGAAGAGAAGGTTAACTCCGACACTCATATTGGGAGAAACCACACATGGGATCTGGCGGGCTAACGTGCGTAACTCACTCACGTCTTCTGCTGTAAACCCGGTGGTGCCGAGGACCACTGCGCGTCGATGCTGTGCGGCAAGCCGCACATGCTCCAGGCTCGCTTCGGGCGATGAGAAATCGACCACTACTTCTGCCTGCGGCAAGAGAGATGACAAATCTTCCGTGATGCGAATACCCGTATGGCCGCAGCCTGCTGTTTCTCCGGCGTCATCGCCGATCGATCCATGCCCTTTTCGTTCGACCGCCCCTGCCAATGCCAAGGCCGCTGATTCCTTGGTCAGCGCAACCAATCGCGCCCCCATCCGGCCGGCGGCTCCTGTAATGATCACTTTTATCATGGGAGTTCTTATATTCGTCCTCCTCTGAACGACTGATTGTTGGGTATAGTCTTGCGATTAACGAGTAACATGTAACGTCCTCAGATGAGGCCGTAATCTTTCAGGGCCCCAGCGAGCTTTTCTCGGTTCTCAACAGACATGGGGCAGAGGGGCAAGCGAAGTTCTGGTTGGATCTTACCCATCATGCCGAGGGCCTCCTTCACCGGAATTGGATTCGTCTCATAGAAGAGAGCGGTAAACAACGGATAGAGCTTGTAATGCAGCGCCTTGGCTTGGTCGAGATTGCCCGCCGCAAAGGCATCGACTAACGCCGCCATATCGGCCGGTGCAATATTCGCCGTCACGGTAATCACGCCCTTTGCTCCCACAGCCATCATGGGGAGGGTCAATGGGTCATCGCCGGCGAGAACGGTGATGCGATCCCCACAAGCTTGGATGATTTCGGAGACCTGTCCCAGTGAGCCGGCTCCTTCCTTGATCGCCACAATGTTGCGTATGGATGAGAGCCTTGCAATGGTTGCCGGCAGTATATTGACGCTCGTTCTACTGGGGATGTTATAGATGACGAGAGGGAGATCAACCGCGTCCGCGATTGCCTTGTAATGCCGATACAACCCTTCTTGCGTCGGCTTGTTGTAGTACGGGCAAATCAACAGCGCGCCGTCTGCCCCGGCCTGCTTCGCATGCTTCGTCAGTGTGATGGCTTCATCGGTAGAATTCGATCCCGTCCCCGCGATGACCGGTACACGGCGCTTGGTGGCTTCGACGGTGAATTCAATGACCCGGTCGTGTTCGTCGTAAGTCAGCGTGGCTGATTCACCGCTCGTACCGCATGGAACAATCCCATCTGTCCCATTCGCAATTTGAAATTCAATAAGATCTCCGAGCGCCCGCTCGTCGACGCGCCCATTCTTGAAAGGAGTGACAATGGCGACTGATGATCCGGAAAACATATCAAATCCTCTTATCTGATATCGCTGAGGAACCGATGAAGATGCTCAACAAGGTCGATATTGCACCCGCCTACCCTGAGCGAGCCGGACGCGCTTCTTCCCGAAGCAAGGCCGCAGACGAATCAAACCCGCAGGCGTACCGATGTCTTACCCGCCACGAGCGGGCCAAGACCACTTTTACCCCCAAGGTACGTTGAGGAGTTTGATGAGTCGAGAACGCAGCTTGGGAGAAGACGCGTCCTGGCGCGGCTGAGGTCGGACGGGTAATAGTACCTTTTTCAGCATCTTCTCTTAATACATCCAGGCGTCCGGCAATATCTTGCCTTCATACACCGCGCGTGCGTCGCCTTGCAAATATACATCCGTGAAGTCTTTCCCATCCGACTGAAAATGCACCATGAGATTGAGCTTACTTTGTGGAATCAGCGTCACCGGCGATTCCGCTTTTCCGACGAGACTGGCGATGAGGGCGGATGCGATTGAGCCGGTGCCACATGCGAGTGTTTCGTCTTCGACGCCACGCTCGTACGTGCGAATTCTGATGTGATGTGGGTCGAGGATGGAAATGAAGTTGACATTGGTCCCGGCCGGCTGAAAGAGGGAATGATGCCGCGTCGGTCGTCCAATACCAACGACATCGATCTGATCCGGGTCATCGACGAGGTAAACGCAATGAGGAACGCCCGTATCGATGAAATGCACCTCGCGCTCCGTTCCGTCGAGAGCCACACGAAGATTGAGGCGCAGTCCCTTGGGGTCCGGAAAGCGAATTTTTACTTGATCGAAAATGGGCTTTGCGCTGCGCTTCACGGAGCGCGGCACCATGTCGGCTTCTATCATTCCCGCTAAGGTCTCAAACCGCATTTGCCTGGGCCCAATGCGTTTCAGATAGGCAAAGCGAGCCGCACAGCGAGCGCCATTGCCGCTAAATTCCGCCTCACTGCCGTCCGCATTGAAGAGACGCCATCTAAAGTCCGCGCGTCGGGATCGTTCAATAAGAATCAGCCCATCGCCTCCGACCGACATACGATGCGCACACACTTTAGCGGACAGGGTTCCTGCGCGTCTTGGATCGACGACCCGCTCGCGGTTGTCGATCAGAATAAAATCATTCCCACTGCCGGAAAGCTTCATGAACGGGATCGGCTGCTCTTTAGGCATGACGCCTCACATCCTAATGCAAAATTAAAAATGCAACCTGTACAATTCTTCCATTTTTTTTATTTTTACTTTTGTCTTTTGCGTTATTGCAGAAACTCCGGAATGCTTTCGCCGCGGATCAGATCGGCATAATCTTCCCGAGCTCGGATCACATGAATATCGCCGTCCTTGACGAGAACCTCCGGGACGCGCGGACGGGAATTATAATTGGACGACATGACGAACCCGTAGGCGCCGGCGCTCATGACGGCCAAAAGATCGCCTGGCTGAGCTTCCGGCATGGCGCGATCTTTGGCAAGAAAGTCACCGGACTCGCACACGGGACCGACCACATCGACCGTCTCGGTTTTCGAACTCGGCGTTTCACGGACCGGTTTAATCTCATGATACGCCCCGTACAGGCTCGGACGGATCAAGTCATTCATGGCCGCATCGACAATGACAAATTTCTTCGCTTCACCGTCTTTGGTATATAAGACTCTCGTCAAAAGGACGCCGGCATTGCCGACGATCACCCGACCCGGTTCCATAATCATCACGCACTTCAGATCGCGGAGGAGCGGAGAGACCGCTTTGGCCAATTCACGCGGCAGCGGTGGCGTCTCATCCGAATAGGTGATTCCCAGCCCGCCTCCGATATTTAAATACCGAATATTCGCCCCATGGGTTTTCAGTATTTCGATCAGGCCCAACACTTTTTTTAACGAATCGACAAAGGGTGTCACCTCCGTCAACTGAGATCCGATGTGCGCGTGCACGCCTACCACGTCGATGTGTACCAACGACGCGGCAAGTTTGAATTCCTCCAGCGCCCGTTCGGCACTGATGCCGAACTTGCTTTTTTTAAGGCCGGTTGAAATGTACGGATGAGTCTTGGGGTCGATATCGGGATTGATGCGCAAGGCCACACGAGCCTTCCGTTTCATCTCGGCGGCGACGTCATCGATGGCCCGCAATTCGGCGGATGACTCGACGTTGAACATCAGCACATCGGCATCCAACGCCTGTCGAATTTCGTCGCGATTCTTCCCCACGCCCGCGAAGACCATCTTATGAGCTGGAATCCCGGCTTTCAATGCGCGATAGAGCTCGCCGCCCGACACAATGTCGGCCCCTCCCCCCTCACGCGCCATCAGGCGCAAAATGGCCAAGTTGGAATTGGCCTTCATGGCGAAGGCGATGATGTGCGGCACGTCTTGGAAGGCGTTGTCGAAGGCCTGGAAATGCCGGATCAGGGTGCTATAGCTATAGACGTAGCACGGCGTACCGAGTTCTTTCGCGACCCGTGACAAGGGCACCGCATCGCAATAGAGCTCGCCTTGCTTGTACTCGAAGTCATGCATCTTGCCAATCCTCTTTCAGCATATCGAGCCCGCTCAGTGAGAATCCCTCCAGCGCCGAGGCGAAGGCTGCTTTGAACTTTCTGTATCGAATTTTTGCGTGCGGCGCGACTGCCTTCAGCGTGTCGTGGTTCAACAAGGTCTCCAGCGCCTTGGGTGTCGCATGCTTGAGATGCTCAAAATTGATGATGATATCGATCTTCGCTTGCTCTGCGGCAAGCTTGATGCGCGTCAGCAGTTCTTCGGCGTTCAGATGGTCCAATGTCCCCTCCAACTCGACAAACAGGGCCGCGAACTGGTTATGTCGCTTGGTCTTGATATTCAGCCACAGTTCTTGAGCCGGCGCCGTTTTCTCGTCGAACTTCTGTTTCAATGCGATGAGCGCATTGGGAATGAGCTGCTCGGTTTCAAAACTCGGCAGCTTGGCCTGCAGGCCCTTGAGCACGTCTGCGACCGGTGACAATGTTCCCTTCGGGCATGAGCGCTTCACGAGTTTGCGGAACTGCCGATTCATTTCCCATCGGGCGACGAGCCGCTGCTTCGTGCCTCGCAGGCGATGAAAGATTGACGGCAGCGAGTAAAATTGATGATTGGCCCAATAGAACCCTTCTTGCAGTTGCTCCGGCGTCATGCGGCTGGGATAGTACACCACATGCTTGCCGTCATACTTGGCCCAATCGCGGTCGAAAATACGTCCTGCGCTGTTGTAGCGCTCGAAGAGCGCGGTGCCGGGGAGAGGCGTCAGGACGTTGAAATAAGCCAGTTCCACTTGATTCTTGATCAGAAAGTCCACCGCCCGTTCAAACACCGATTCGTCATCATTGTCGAAGCCAAAGACGATGCCGGGATTGACCATGATACCGTTGTCGTGAAACATCTTGATCTCATCGGAGAACTTCTTCACCCGATTAAATGGCTTGTTGGTTTCTTCCAAACAATCCTCATCGAGCGACTCCATGCCGACAAATACCGACACGCACCCGCTCTCGGCGGCTAATTTGACCATTTCCTCATCATCACCGAGAAAGAGGGTGGACTGGCACCCCCATTTAATCTTCAGCGGCTTGAGGGCTGCCCACAGTTCTTTGCAATAGGTGCGGTTGCTGTTGTGCAAGTCGTCGACGAACGCAAAAATCGTCCCGTCCTCGATCCCGACCCGAATGCGAAGCCCCGTCAGGAAGGCCTGCCAGAGCGTGTCGTTGGAGATCCGATCGACCAGTTCGCTGCAAATCCACTGCTTGACGTGCGTCAATTCTTTAATGACTTCAG
>DATEPO010000154.1:0-5566 GCA_035273145.1 Nitrospiraceae bacterium | reverse complement strand
GAGGCCACCAGTAAGGGGATATCCTCACGGCGATTGCGAAGCGATGGAAGGTGAATACGAGCGACTCGAATTCGGTACAGGAGGTCCGCGCGAAACACCCCATTGGCAACGTCCTGACCTAAATTGTGGTGAGTGGCGGCTAACACCCGCACGTCAACCTTTCTCGGGCGGGACTCTCCGAGTCGAATGATTTCCCTCTCCTGCAATACGCGAAGGAGGTTGGTCTGGACTGCCGGGGAAATATCTCCGATTTCGTCCAGGAATAATGTTCCCCCGTTGGCCGCTTCAAAAAAACCTTGTTGATGATCGACAGCCCCTGTAAAGGCTCCCTTCTTGTGGCCGAACAATTGGCTGCCCAGGAGTGCATCCGCCAGACCGGCGCAATTGACCGCGATGAAAGGCCCTGTCTTGCGCGGGCTCGACAGATGAATGGCGCGGGCGACCAACTCCTTGCCGGTCCCCGTCTCTCCTTCGATCAGCACGGTCGCATCGACTTTGGCCACATCTCGAATCTGTCCATAGAGCTGTCCCATCGACAGGCTTTTTCCGATGAGATTCTGGAATTGCGTTTTCTCATTGAGCTGACGCGTGAGGTCCTGCACAGTCTCTTCTGTATCTCGCAACGCCTCTTCCGCTTCATGGCGCCGATTCAAATTGCGCACGGATTGTTCGGCAATGGCGAGCCGCACGGTCAACATGTCAGGTGCGACCGGCTTGGCAATATAATCATTGGCCCCGGCTCGAAGCACCGCCTGGAGATCTTCGGCTCCATCGCGGGCGGTAATCATCAGAATAATCGTTCGGTCGCTATTCGGATGGGATCGAATTCTTCGGCAAAGTTCCAAGCCATCCATGCCCGGCAATTGCCAGTCTAAAAACGCTAATGCGTACTCATCTTGTTGATAGGCCGCCCAGGCCGATTCCGCATCCGCACAGCCGGTGACTCGGTGTCCGCGCCGATGCGCGACCGTTTCAATCAAGCGCAGCATATCGCTATCGTCCTCCACGATAAGCACGCGCATGGGTCTACGCCGATCGAGAGAGCGTTCGTCCTTTCCGGGGACCTCTTGCCGAACAGTCGAATCACTCATAGACAATCTCAATGCGGTCCAGATAGGCGGTTAATTCCTGTACACACGCCGTGATCTCCAACCTGTGCTTCTCAAGCGCGGCCTTCTCCAGAGCACCGCCGATTTCAGAAATCATAGAAAACCCGTATCCGCCGCCATCTCCCCGCATACGATGGCCTAGTGTGCGAATCGTTTCAAAATCCTCACCGGCAACCGCCTTCTGTAACGTCTGGATATCGTGGCGTCTGTTTTGGAGAAAGCCCGGAATCAAGTCCTGAAGATCCGGGTCGATTGAAACCCGCACCGCCTCCGACCGGTTGTCCTGTGCCATTAGGTCGCGCTCCATGCATAGTGAGCAATCGCGGCCAGTAACGTGGCCTTTCGAATCGGTTTTACCAAATGAGCCGTACATCCGGCATTGAGGCTTTTCTGCTCTTCTTCCTTCATGCCGAATGCCGTCAATGCCACAATAGGAATTGGCTGCTGTCCATGCCGCCGTTCCCACTCTCGAATATGCCGCGTCGCGGTATACCCGTCCATAATGGGCATATGCATATCCATCAAGACCAAGTCATAGTGTCCGCCCTGGAATCGTTCGAACGCCGCTTGCCCATTTTCCGCATGATGGATCTCGCACAACTCCTTCTTGAGGTAAGAACGAATCAGGAGTGCATTATCGGAAGAATCTTCGACCAATAGAATCCTTAAGGAACGCCCATCTCGTTGGACGGTCCGCTCGACGGACACAGTCGACCCAAGCCCCAGAGGCCGGTTCATGGCGATTGCGATGGCCTTATGCACGTCGGATCGTCGAATCGGCTTGACGAGATACCCGCCCAGACCAAGTTTATACGATTTAGCGATATCCGCACTTCGGCTGTCCGATGTTAGGACCATAACCGTCGTCCCGCCGAGAGTCGATGTCTCCCGACACTTCTGAACGACCTCGAAACCGCTGAGAGCAGGCATACGGCAATCCAGGAGAGCCAATTGATACGGCTCAGTGGCATAATCCTTCTGCAGTTCCACCAAGGCCGACGCTCCATCCGATACTTCGGTGACCCGTGCCCCCCAAGACGTCAACGCCTCATGCAAAATCAGCCGATTGGTCGCATTGTCGTCCGCAACCAACGTCTTCATGCCGGTGAGATCAATTTCGGATGCCGGATGCTTATGCGGAGAGCAGGCGAGCGGAGTAAAGCATGCCGTGAAGGAGAAGGTACTGCCCTTGCCTTCGATGCTCTCGACCCCCATCCGTCCTCCCATCAGTTCGACCAATCGTTTCGAGATGGTGAGTCCTAACCCCGTACCGCCGTATTTCCGGGTCGTCGAGGAATCGACCTGAACAAATCGTTCAAAGACGCCTCCAAGCTTCTCGGCCGGGATTCCGATCCCTGTATCGCTGACCATAAACCGAAGCGCCCCCGGCTGCGCTGTGTCGGGATCTTGCATGACCCGTAACACGACCTCGCCTTGTTCAGTAAACTTAATCGCATTTCCGAGCAAATTGAGCAGGACCTGCTTCAGGCGGTTTGGGTCGCCGACGAAGTGGCCGGGCACGTCGGGCGCCACCGAGCATCCCAGTTCCAAGCCTTTCTCATGGGCCCGCAAGGCCATCATTTCCGACGTCTTATCGATGACCTCCCGCAGATCGAACTCAATTCGCTCTAACTCCACATAGCCGGCCTCGACTTTGGACAGATCCAGAATATCGTTCAACAGCATGAGCAAACCGAGGCTTGCTCGTCGGAAAATGCCGACGTATTCCTGTTGCTCCGGCATGAGGGGCGTTTCCCACAAGAGGTCGGCCATCCCGATGATCGCGTTCATCGGCGTGCGAATTTCATGGCTCATCGTGGCTAGGAACTCTGTCTTGGCCTGATTCGCGGTCTCGGCCGCCTCCTTCGCCTTGCGCAACTCCGCCACCACACGCTTCTGCTCGGTGATATCGCGGGAGACGCTCATGATGCCGAGGATCGCGCCGGTTCCATCACGTAAGACCGTTGCGGAGAGGGCGCTTTCGAACTCCGTTCCGTCCTTCCGGCGGTTCAACACTTCGAACACATAACGACCCTGTTGCCCGGCTATCGCATAGATCTGCGCACTGAGCCGTGGGTCTGCATAGAGCAGATCGATCGATCGGCCGAGCACGTCCTCCAATCGATAACCGAACGCATGCTGGGCTGCCGGATTGAATTCCAGAATGCGTCGATGCTCATCGATCACAATGATCATGTCTAATGAGCTATCGATAAGACTCTGCGCGAAGGGTTGAGACAGGTTCAACATGTCGAGAGAGGCTCATTGAAGGTATCCGGAAAATGCGCGCGGCCGCACTCGGCACAAATCCCATGGCTGAATTCCGCTTCCGTGTGCTCGCGAATGTACAGTTCTACCTGTTGCCATGTGCCCTGATCGTTTTGGATCTTTTTGCAATAGGAACAGATCTTGATTAACCCGCGTAGGACCTGAATTTCATGCAGCGCTCGCTGCAAGGCGAGATTCCTGCTCAGCAATTGTTCCTCACGTGCTTTCCGGGCGTCCGTCTCGCGTTTCAAAGCCAGTGCTGAGCGCACTCTGGCCAATAACTCCACCTTCTGAACCGGCTTCACAATGTAATCCATCGCCCCTGCAGCGAAGGCCTCTGCCACGGTTCGCGAATCCGTCGTGCCGGTCACCATAATAATGGGCGTATCCTGAAGATGCGGTTCGGCTCGAAGCCGTCTGCATGTGTGGATCCCGTCCATCCCTGCCATTTCTATATCAAGCAAGATCAGATCAATATCGGCCTCACGCGGCGCCAGAGGATTCGTCACACGGTGCACGGCCGCGACTCCTGAGTCGACCTGAATAACGTCCGTATAGCCGGCGCCAGACAGCCAGACATGCAGTAGCTCGCGTGACATCTCAGAATCATCCACAATCAAAATGCGCATGGGGTCTGGTTCTAGGTTTGCCGCCATCCTGTTTCCATTATTGCGACTGCCAAGATGCCACACGCGTCATATGACCCCAACTTGCTTTGGCGCGTAAGATCCACCGGATAAAACCAATCAGCCGCCAGATCGAGTTCAATTGACGGTAGCCGACGTTTTCTACGATGGCGACGGCGAACAAACACAGCGTGTGGGTCGGTTTAGGATAGATATGAAACGACAGCTCTTCCAACAAGAGCGCACTGACGGACACCACCATCCCGAGGCCGACATCCGCCAACAGGAACGCGATCACCGCTTCAATTGAAACGACACTGAACGCAAATCCGGCGATGATAGCGGCGTACCCGATGACTACAATAACCGGGCTCAAGCATTCGAACAGGACGGCGAAGGGAAAGGCCAGCCATCCCACCATACCGCCTTGAGGGTGGAACAAGAGTTCGCGATTGAGGGACAAGCTTTCGCAGAGGCCCCGCTGCCAGCGAATGCGTTGGTTACGGAGCGTGCTCAGATCTTCTGGGGCCTCGGTCCAACAAATCGGATCCGGGACAAAGGTGATGCGATACGGCGTCCGGGATTCTCGTAATCGCCGGTGCAGCCGGAGGACCAGTTCCATATCTTCCCCGATCGTTTCAGCCCGATAGCCGCCGACTTTTATGACCACGTCCCTTTGGAATAACCCGAAGGCGCCTGAAATGATGAGCATCGCGTTCATCGGCGACCATCCGAGCCGTCCAAAGAAAAATGCGCGGATATATTCCACGATTTGAAAGAGCGCCAGCCAATTTTTCGGCATCCCGACCTTGACGAGAAATCCGCCGCTCACTTCACAGCCGTTGGCAATGCGAATCGTGCCTCCGCAGGCGACCGTAGATGGATCCTGGAGAAACGGCTGGACAATGCGCTGCAGGCTGTCGCGTTGCACGATCGAGTCCGCATCCAAGCTGCAGAACAATCCATATTTGGAGAGATTGATGCCGGCATTCAACGCATCCGCCTTTCCGCCGTTCTCCTTATCCACAACGCGCAGATTCGGATAGTGCTGAGAACGATAGATGCCACGGATCGATTTGGTCGGGATCCGCATCTGGTACACTTCAGGAAAACGGGCCAGCGAAAACTCGCTCATCAGGACATCAAGTGTACGGTCCGGTGATCCATCATTGATTACGATAATTTCATATTCCGCATACGTCAGCTGGAGTAAGGATCGAATCGAGCCGGCTATTGTCGCTTCTTCATTATAGGCAGGAGCAATCAGGCTGATGCCCGGCTCAAATCCGGTATAGCCTTCCGGCAAACGATCGAGTGTATGCTCGGGGAGGTATCGCGAGAGGGAGACGAGGGCAATGACGTCCAGCAAGAGATAGCTTGCTGCGAGTAGGACAAAATAGATAATAAAGAGCCATTCCCACGTCTGTATGAGACCACCGGCCTGTCGGACGATGTCAATCATTTCGACCGACCATCGTACGGCAGGAAACCGACGCTCCGGGCAAGCGGATTTCGGCACACAGGCCATCCTGTGAAGTGAACACAAAGGCCACGGATCTGTTT
>DATEPO010000153.1:0-2911 GCA_035273145.1 Nitrospiraceae bacterium | reverse complement strand
GCTGAACTCGCGCGGGTCAACAGACGATTCGATGAAGTGCATCACGGTATCTTCAAAGCGTTCTTCGAGGACGGCCTGGATATCGATGATCTTGATACTCTCGTCATGATCGGAACGGCAGCAGGACTGAACGGCGAGGCGGTACATGGGGCGCTCAATCAAGGAACGTACCGCGAGCGTGTGATTGAAGATGAACGGCTGGCGGTCGACCTCGGCATCACGGCAGTACCCACGATGATGGTCGGCACCACGGATGGGCTTCCACAACAAGCGCAAGTCATATCCGGCGCCCAGCCCTATGAGGCCGTCAAAGCGGCAATCGAGCGCGCCACACGACCGAGATAAATCAGTCTATACTCGTTGAAGTACGAAGCAGATACATCCTGATGCTCCGGCATGGCGACCTCTGTTCGGCCCCACTGATGTAATCCACTTGCCTGGCCCTAAGATTTCATGGCTGTCGGCCTTTCCCCTTATGCCAAGGAATCAAGTTTCTGAAGTTCCGCTGACGCCCTCGGCTATTACATTGCTGTTTGAGAGAAGACTCCTTGATGATTTTTCGTGGCTCCTAGCGTATCTTACTCTCGTATGTCCTCCTCGCTGAACGTTGTGTAGAGGTGTCATACCCATGGAAAGCAAGCTCGCTCCCCGCGCAGACCAACTGATCAAGCAGTACCAGGCACTCCTGGAGGTGTCGGAATCCATCGTGACGCATCTGAATTTGGGAGCGCTCCTGCGCGATCTCGCGCACCGGCTTCCAGGTGTGGTGGATGTCAATTTTGTCGCCCTCTCCCTACACGATCCGGTGCGCAACGTGATGCAGCTACACACCATCCAGGCGAATGTTCCGGCCGACCTCGTGGGCGGCCATGAAGAGCCCGTCGAAGAAACTCCGGCCGGATTGGTCTGGCAAACGCAGCAGCCGATCCTCGTCGTCGATATCGCGCAAGAGTTTCGGTGGACAAGCGTAACTCCCCGTATGCAAGAGGACGGCATTAACTCGTTCTGCATGGTTCCTCTCACGACGGCGCTACGACGGCTGGGAGCCATGGGATTTGCGAGCCTGAAGAAGGAGGCCTACGGTGAGGAGGACCTGGAATTCCTCCAGCAGATCGGTAAACAAATCGCGGTGGCGGTCGACAATGTCCTCCATCATGAGGAACTGAGCCGTGATCGGGAACGGTTGCGGCTTCTCCTGGAGGTCTCCGAATCCATCGCGTCGCGGCGCGACCTCGGTGAGCTCTTTGACGATCTCGCCCAGCGGCTCCCTCGCATCGTCCCGTTCGACTACATCAACCTCGTCTTGCATGACCCCACACGGGATATCATGCGCTTGCACATCTTATCGGCGCCGAAGACGAGTACGATCAACCCGGGGATGGAAATGCCCGTCGATGAGTCTCCAGGCGGCTTGGTGTGGCAAACACAGCAACCTCTGACAGTAGACGACATTCTGCAAGAACGCCGTTTCCCAAAATTGATGCCGCTGTTGCATGAGAACGGGGTGCAATCCTTCTGCGCAGTTCCACTGACCACGGCGCTGAGGCGACTGGGGGCGATGGGATTCGGGAGCCTGCAGAAGAGACTCTATCAACAGGCAGATCTGAACTTCATGCAGCAAGTGGCGAACCAGGTCGCGGTTGCCGTGGATAATGTGCTGCACGACGAGACCGCTCAGTCTGCGCAGCAACAACTGGCGCGCGAACGAGATCGCCAGCAGCTGTTGCTTGAAGTGAACAATGCGGTCGTCGCCAATTTAGATTTGGACGGCGTCTTCACCGCAGTCAGCGCCTGCCTGCGGAAGGTCATCCAGCATGACGGTTCAAGCTTGGTCGTGTATAAGCCCGAGACCCGTCAGTATCGCATCCACGTGCTGGACTTTGCGAAGAACACGAGCATCATCGAAGAGGGACAAGCGGATTCGGCATGCAAGGGGCCGGCCGGTATCGCGATCGCCACCAAGAAGCCGGCCGTCTTTTCAGAACAAGATCTCAAGGCCCTGTCCTTGGACTCCAAAGTGTGTGCACACTTGCTCGATGAAGGCGTGAAATCCCTCTGCTGCGTCCCGCTCCTCTCCCATAACGGCGCACGGGGCGCGCTGAATGTGGGCCGACGTCGTGCGGACGCGTTCGGTCAGGACGAAATCGACCTCCTGGGTCAGGTGGCACAACAAATCGTCATTGCCGTGGACAATGCGTTGGCCTATCGCCAGATTGAAGAATTGAAAAACAAACTCGCCGAGGAAAAGCTCTATCTCGAGGATGAGATCAAAACCGAATACAACTTCGAAGCGATCGTCGGTGAAAGCCCGGCGCTCAAGCGTGTCCTCAAACAGCTTGAAATTGTGGCGCCGACGGATTCGACGGTGCTCATCCAAGGCGAAACCGGGACAGGCAAGGAATTGGTCGCCCGCGCGCTTCATAACCTCGGCGCACGCCGTGAGCGAACCTTTGTCAGGCTGAACTGCGCGGCAATCCCACTGGGGTTGGTGGAAAGCGAACTGTTCGGACATGAAAAAGGCGCCTTCACGGGCGCCATTGCACAGAAAATCGGTCGCTTTGAACTGGCGAACGGAGGAACGCTCTTCCTCGATGAAATAGGCGATGTCCCCCTGGAACTGCAGTCGAAGCTGCTGCGCGTTCTACAAGAACAGGAATTCGAGCGATTGGGCAGTACGCGGACCATTCGCGTCGACGTCCGTCTGATCGCGGCGACCAATCGCGACCTGCGCGAGATGGTGGCTGACAAGCAGTTCCGGAGCGATCTGTATTATCGGCTGAACGTCTTTCCGATTGTCGTCCCGCCGTTGCGAGAGCGCGCAGAGGATATTCCGGCGCTGGTTCGGCACTTTGTCTCAAAGTATGCCCGGCTGATGAAGAAGAGACTTGAAAGCATTCCGTCTGACGCTATG
>DATEPO010000152.1:0-5607 GCA_035273145.1 Nitrospiraceae bacterium | reverse complement strand
TGAACAAATCCTCACAGAGCCGGCTCAAGCGGCGGCCCCTCGATCGAAGCTGACGATCACGCTTGTTTCAATCATTATCTTGGTCGTGACCTTCGGCATCGTGTGGTTGCAGAGCGCTAAGTACGAGCCTTTGACGGTCGGCAAAGAAGCGCCCGATTTTGCCCTGCCGAATTTAGAGGATAAGAACGTACGCTTGTCCGATTATCGAGGAAAAGTCGTATTTCTCAATTTCTGGGCGACTTGGTGCAAACCTTGCCGTGAAGAAATGCCTTCGATGGACGTCCTGTATAAGAATTTTGAACGTGACGGGTTGGTCGTGCTTGCCGTCAGCATCGATCGTGTTACGACGAAAAAGGATATTCCTCCCTTCATCAGTAGTATGAACCTGACCTTTCCGGTGTTAGTGGATTCCTGGGGACAGACCGACAAACGGTACAAACTGATGGGTGTGCCGGAAACCTACATCATCGATCGACAGGGCATCCTGCGCGAGAAGATCATCGGTCCGCGTGACTGGACCGTGCTGGATAACCTCCAGACGATTACGGGACTGCTCAAGAAGAGTTCCACACCGGTTCCGGCAACTCCGTCCACGTAATACCATGAACATCCAGTGGCTGACCCACGCCCCGTCGCTAGGATTCCTGCTAGTGCTCATCACGTCCTGCGATCCGACTTATTCCGATTCCTCGGTCGATTCCGCTTCGAACACGGCTCTGATTCAGGACCGCGCGGGAGTCAAAATCGGCGGACCTGCGCCGGACTTCGAGCTGTGGAATCTAGACAATCAACCGATGACGCTTTCCGGGCATCGCGGTCGCGTCGTCATGCTGAATTTTTGGGCTACCTGGTGCGGTCCCTGTCGAGTCGAAATGCCGGCGATGGAGCAGTTGTATCACATGTTCGGTCGAAAGGACTTCGAGATTTTGGCCATCTCCACCGATGCTCAAGGTCCGTCGGTGACTCGTCCCTTTCGGGATGATATGAGACTGACTTTTCCTATCCTTCATGATTCGGATTTTCGCGTCGGCGTGACATACGGCACGCGCACGCTGCCGATGACATTCTTAGTGAACCGCCGTGGTATCATTACCCATCGGATCTTCGGCGCGCGTGACTGGTTCAGTCCTGAAGCCAAACAGATGATCCAAACCTTGATTCAAAGCTCTTAACGATGACCAACTCCATGCAACAGATTTCTTTATTCGCTGCTTTTGCCGCCGGCCTATTGTCGTTCGTCTCTCCCTGTGTCTTGCCGTTAGTGCCTTCCTATATTTCATATATTACCGGCCTATCGTTGGATCGATTATCGGACGCCTCGGAGCGTCAGCGCTTCCGTAGAACGATCATGTTGAACTCGCTCCTCTTTATCGCCGGCTTCTCCAGCGTCTTCATCGCGTTTGGTGCGTCCGCAAGTTTGGTGGGACAGCTCCTCATTGTCTATCAGGACCATATTCGTCGAATCGGTGGCGTGCTCATCATTATTTTCGGGCTGTACCTTCTCGGCATTCTCAATCTGAAGTTTCTGACTACGGAAAAGCGGTTGCACTTCAGTACACGGCCCGCCGGCTATGTGGGCTCGTATCTCATCGGTGTGGCGTTTGCCGCCGGATGGACTCCTTGCGTGGGACCTGTGCTCGGCACCATCTTGCTATACGCAAGCACGACCGACTCCTTAATGAACGGGGTGACCCTGTTGGCGTCCTATTCTCTCGGTCTCGGTTTGCCGCTCTTCATCACGGCCTTGGGAGTCGATCGTTTTCTCTCCTACTTCAAGCAAGTTCGTGTCTACCTCTGGGGCGTCTCGACTGTGAGCGGAGTGTTCCTGGTTGTGGTCGGGGTGATGATCTATGCCAACTCGCTCACGATGATTACCAGCTTTTTGGAACGACATGGCATCGGCTGGTACCTGGGGCAGTAAACTAGCGCTGAGTGCCGAAGGCAAGACGGATTTAGAATAGATCGGTTTCCCACCTTGATCTTGTACTCTCGGACTTTACACGCTTTTCCTTTCAGCACTCAGCACTAAAGCATTATGATGCAGACCTGCGATGTACTGGTGGTGGGGCTTGGTCCGGCTGGCGCGACGGCTGCGTATGAGCTGAGCCGAGCCGGTGTCTCGGTCATTGCGCTCGATAAAGAAACGCATCCTCGCTACAAGGTCTGCGGCGGCGGACTGTCTGCGCGCATCGATCTGATCCTCAGCTCGGAATTTCACTCGGTTGTCGAACAGAGAATCCACGGCGTTCAATTTACCTACCAAGGCAAAGAGTCACTGATCATCGATGACGATGGTCCCATTGCGTATATGGTCATGCGCGATCGGTTCGATCACCTGTTAGTCCAAAAAGCGCGGCAGGCCGGAACAACTATTTATGAGAATGAGTCGGTCGTCGATTGTGCATCGTTAGTCGATGGGGTAGAAGTCAGAACGGAGCGAGGCTGTTATCGGGCCAAGGTAATCATCGGGGCAGATGGCGCGAATAGTCGTGTAGCGCAACGCCTCTTTACCGGACGACGTGTGCGTCGAAGTCCGGCCTTGGAAAGCGAAGTCCAGACCAACCGCGTGTCGTCGTATCCCGGAGAGCGGCGTATTGTGGTGGACGTCGGAGCGACGAATCGCGGATATGCCTGGGTCTTTCCAAAAAAGGATCGACTGTCCATCGGCATCGGTGACTTTCATGGTCGGCCATCGAGCCTCAAGCGACTGTTCCATCGCTTTGTGGTGCGTGATCAGACACTCTCCGCGCTCGACATTCCACCTGCCTGCGGACACCCGCTCCCGCTCTACGATGCGCCCTATGCCCTCTCCACACAGAGCCTCGTCCGAGGCCGTGCGCTATTGGTCGGGGATGCGGCGCATCTCGTTGATCCGCTATTTGGAGAAGGGATTTATTATGCTATCCGATCCGGTCAGATGGCTGCCGACGCGGTGCTTGGCACATTCTCAGATCAGAACCGCCCTCTTTTGGACTATGACGCTGCCGTTCGGCAGGAAATCTATCCTGAATTTCACGTGGCTACCCGACTCGCTCACATCATCTACACATTTCCCCGGCTGTGCCATCGGCTCACGAGTCGGCATCAAGAAGTGATTCATCTGTACTATGACGTATTCAAAGGGCGGGAAACGTACCAAACATTCTATGCAAAAGCGAAAGGACTCGTCAAAGCATCGACCAAGGACCTTCTCCGCAAAGCCATCACGTTCAGTTGAGGAAGCTGTCAACCATCAGCTCTTCAGGACTTCATGAGGTAGGTCGGCGGGTGGCTCAAAAAGTTCTCCAGCGAGGCCCGAGGGAGCAAAAACTCCTGAGGCATACTCTCGTGTATGTTGAAGGATTTTTGCGACCGAGAGCGAAGCTGGAGAGCTTTTTCAGCCGCCCGCCTAGCACCAGACGCCGAGGCGGCACAGCACCGTCCCACCTGATCGAATCGCGGGTTCTGACCCAGGACTGAGCGTTGTTGCAGGAGAGAAGGCGCGGGCCGGCTCTTGAGAAGACCCGGCGTGGACGGAGGAGGGAACTTTTGTGGTTGTCTCAGATGAAGGAACCGTCGCCCGCGCGACTGCCTCAGTCGGATGTTTGGCATTGAGCGCAGCCAGCAACTTATGCCCTGTTGAAGCTTGTAGGTGGTTGGGATAACGTTCCGTGAACGCCATCAGTTTTTCACGCGCCCAATCTTCCGCGCCGATTTCTTTATAAGTCAGCGCTAAATAATAAAGGGCATCGCCGGCCACATCCATATCGGGATATTGTTTGAGAATGGCTTCGAAACGGTGCGCCGCGGCCAAATACGCATCACGCCGATAATAGAACTGCCCAACAAAGAGATAGGATTGAGCGATCATTCGATGACAAGACTGGATCCGCTCCCCCGCTTCGGAATCATAGCGGCTGCCTGAATAGTCTCTCCGCAGCTTCTGATAGGCATCAAGCGCCTTATAGATGGGATCGATGTCGCGATCGATGCGCTTCACTTGTTTAAAATGGCTTTCCCCAAGTTTGAATTGAGCATAAGACGCTAACGTGTGTACACGGTGCAGATCTAAGAAATGTTGATATTCGATGATTGCTTCCGCGTAGTCTTCTTTATCAAAGAACGACTCAGCGCGCTTCATAATGACATTGGGATCGTAATTCTTCTCAACTGTATCCCCGATAAAGATCTGCTCGTCTGTTCCACTCAATGGCTTACCGCTCGATTTGGCAGTTTTGGATGAACTAGAACAGCTCACCGAAACACTGAGCAGCGCAACGAGAGTGTAGAGAACCCAGCGTGATCCCATGGACAGCCCTCTTTGGAGACGAAAAGTACCACTACCTGAAAAGCATCATGAAGACGGTACAACCGTAGCAAAGGATTAATATAAATGCAACTCTGATTGACGCTTCACCCTAGTGATCCCTATAATCCCGCCCAGGTTTTGTCAAAGGTTTACGAGTCTCTTACGGATCAAAGCGTATGCACTGCAGGATCATCGGAACAGGCTCGTATGTCCCCGAGCGGCGAGTGGACAACGCCGAAATCTGTAAAACCTTCTCCATCGACGCCGAAGCCGTGTTTCGATTGACCGGCATTCGAAGTCGGCATTGGGCCGGTCCTAAGCAGACAACATCCGATTTGGCAGAACAGGCGGCACGGCGGGCGTGTGAGTCGGCAAACATCGATCCGGCCTCCATCGAAGCGGTCCTTCTCTCGACCACTTCTCCTGATCGCACGCTGCCCTCGACGGCGTGTCTTCTCCAGAACCGGCTCGGGCTGCAGAATGCCGCTGCCTTCGACTTGGCGGCCTCATGTTCAGGTTTTCTCTATGGCCTGTCGATGGCGGATCGCTTTATACGAAGCGGACAATTTCAGCGATGCTTGGTCGTGGCGGCCGAAATTAAATCACGATTTTTGAATTTGGATGATGAGGCGACGGCGGTTCTTTTCTCTGATGGGGCCGGGGCCGCAGTTGTGCAAGGAGAGGAAGGCCTCCCGTCCTCCTGCCTGCTCGGTATTCGACTCTATGCGGACGGCGCACACCATGGCTTGATCGGTATTCCGGCGGGGGGATCTCGGAAACCAACGATGCTGAAGACGGTCGAGAGCCAAGAACATGTTCTGCGTATGCAAGGAGGGCCGTTGTTCAGAACGGCGGTCAAGCGGTTGGGGGGGGCGGTGAACGATCTCATGAAAGAGTTTGGCTACAGCTTCGAGGACGTGAACCTGGCGATGTTTCATCAGGCAAACGGTCGATTGTTGTCGGCGCTGGGTAGGCGTCTAGGCCTTCCTCCTGAAAAACTGTATTCGGTAATCGATTGGATCGGAAACCCGTCATCCGCGTCGCTCTCTATTGCGTTAGATACGGCCAATCGGGAGGGGCGGTTCCGATCGGGAGATCTCTTGCTCCTCGGCACATTCGGCGGCGGGTTGACCTGGGGCACGGGACTCGTGCGCTGGTGACAGGGCACAATTTTGAGTTGTTAGTTTTGAGTTTGGCAGCTCTAAAAATTCCGAAAACTAAAAATTGTTAGGACTGAGGTTCCAATGTTTGGATTGATTCCAAAAGAGACGGCATTTTTTGAGATGTTTCAAAAGGCGGCCCACAATATGATTGAGGGC
>DATEPO010000151.1:0-20997 GCA_035273145.1 Nitrospiraceae bacterium | reverse complement strand
TTTGCGAAGTAGCTTTGACGGTAATCAATGTATCAACCCAGTTCGGGAGAACCCGGAGTAGAGATACATGCCTATAGCCGGTGCACACCGGAATCCAGGATGTGTCTCTTGGCATATAATGGCCGCTACACCTCCGAAAGTATGGTTAATGTGGAGCCACTGATAAGAAGACCGGAGGAAATCTCCAGAAATAAGTAGCTGTGTCTGACCATCGAAGGGAACACTATCCCGTTGGTTTGCGGAACCTGAAAACTTCATTGGTGCATGCTTTGCGTTTAAGAGACCACCAATCACCTGTAAAGCCGGTTTGGATCGTGGAAGAGCTGTAGTATTGTGTCCCTGAAGTGGACCCGCATTCCCGAGCGTAATAGATACATAGCGAGGAAAGAAATGGGCAGAATCCTTGTTAGTTCGGTTCATCACTTCCACTAGCGGTTACACATAGTGTGTTTACAATATGCTTGATATCTATGCGTGGCCAACCTCTTTTAACCTCAGATAATTTTGCGATGAGACTTCGTTTGTAGTATAAGCTTCGCGTCGAAGGCGTGATTCTACGCTCTCCAGCAATATCCGGCGTAACGCTCGTGCGAGCGACCTCTGCATGATCCTCTGGTTCGTGGTCCTCTATCTTCTGATCTCGGTGGCGATCGGGCTCTACGCCGCTACACGTGTGCATGACACGAAAGACTTCGCGGTTGCGGGCCGCCGCTTGCCGCTGCCGATCGTGACCGCAACGGTGTTCGCCACCTGGTTTGGCGCAGAAACCGTGTTCGGTATTTCTGCGACCTTCGTCAAGGAGGGATTGCACGGGGTTGTGGCGGACCCATTCGGTTCCAGCTTGTGCTTAATCCTCGCCGGACTGTTCTTCGCCCGCCGCCTCTATCGCATGAATCTACTGACCATCGGGGATTACTACCGGCTACGCTACAATCGTTCAGTCGAAGTCCTGTGCACGCTCTGCATTGTAGCGTCATACCTCGGCTGGGTCTCCGCTCAAATCAAAGCGCTTGGGTTGGTGTTTAATGTGGTTTCGGATGGAACCATGAACCAGACTGTCGGCATGGTAGTCGGCGCAGCGATTGTGCTCACTTATACGACATTTGGGGGCATGTTCTCTGTCGCGATTCTCGATTTTCTCCAGATTACGGTGATCATGGGCGGCATGCTGTACATCGCCTCGGTGATCAGCAGTCTGGCGGGCGGGGTCAGCGCCGTCGTTGGTCACGCGGCAACTTCAGGAAAGCTGGACTTTTTCCCTTCCGCTCATGTCACCGCGTGGATTCCCTTTATCGGGGCCTGGATGACCATGATGCTGGGATCGATCCCACAGCAGGATGTGTTTCAGCGCATCACGTCGGCGAAGGATGAACAGACAGCAGTGCGCGGATCCGTGCTGGGAGGATCGCTCTACTTTATGTTTGCCTTCGTGCCCATGTTTTTGGCGTATTCGGCCACGCTGGTCGACCCCGGGATGTTCAACGAACTCTTGGCGCGGGATTCACAACTGGTCCTTCCGACCCTGATCCTACAGCATACGCCGATCCTGGCGCAGATTGTCTTTTTCGGAGCAGTGCTGTCGGCCATCATGAGTTGCTCCTCGGCCACGCTGCTCGCCCCTTCGGTCGCGTTCAGTGAAAACATCATCAAAGGATTGGTGCCGCATATGAGCGATCGCGTATTTCTTCGCACCATGAGGACGGTCCTAGTGTGCTTTGCCGTCGTGGTGCTGGGTTTCGCCGTCAATTCGGACGCCAGTATTTTCAAGATGGTCGAAAACGCCTATAAGGTGACGTTGGTGGCTGCCTTCATTCCGCTGTTTGCGGGCTTATATTGGACACGCGCCAATACACAGGGCGCGCTCTTCGCCATTGCCGCCGGTCTCACCACATGGATCTCACTTGAACTGCTTGTTCCTCAGCCTACGGTCTGGCCGCCGCAATTAGTCGGATTTCTGATTGCAGCGGCCGGCATGGTTATGGGCTCGCTGCTTCCGCTCTGGATAGGATCAGGCGCTCCGAGTCACCCTCCTTCTCCTGTTCCCTTGCCACGCCCCCATAGTACAAGTCATCATCATTAATACAGAGAGCATCGCGAGTCGATGTAAAGGATTGAATGAGAACGAGACTCCCAATTGGGTCGAATGAAACGGGCTGATATACCAGTTTGGATGTACTCTCCGAATCTACTCCGCTCGAGTCGGCGTGATTTGGACTCGCCACACGATAGTCCGGCAACACTGCGCAGTCTTTGCTGGTTGCCGCCCTTCAGTCTTAGTCTAATCTGTGTCTCGTGAGACAGAGCGCGACTGTCTCAAGAAGAGCCATTCGCCAATTTTTATTGTGCAACTGCCGGATATTGCGTAGATCCAATAGTTGTTCAGATAGGCACGCCACGTGTATGAGACAAGCCTCATACATCATTAGGAGGGGCTACGATGTCCAACCAAAGTAGTGTGCAGATGGATGAGCAAGTACGGTCGGCGACATTCGATCTCCGCGCGATTGCCGCGTCTCGCAAGAGTCCCGGGATTGTGATTCTGAACGGGCTCGGGGAGGTGATGCACCTCAATGACACGGCGTGGACACTCTTGTCGCTCATTCGACAACATGCGCCGGTGTCGAACAATGGTCTCGTGCCGGAAGCCATGATGGATCTCTGTCATGAATTAGATTCGAAGGTAAGGGGACGAGTAACCGTATCGCCGCACACGCGTCTTGAAGCAACGTCTTTTATGGCTACGGATGAAGGCTGTGTGCTGCTTCGGGCGTTAGCTCTCGAAGGAACGAAGGACCTTCCCAGTCAAGGCCGGCGGTTTTTGATTATGCTCGAACAAGTTGCCGAGCGAGAGGCGGTGAACGCGGCAGGCCAAGAGCGATTCGGTCTGACTGATCGAGAGTGGGAAGTCGCTCAGGTTTTGACTCAGGGGTTGACCAACAAAGAGATCGGCAATGCGCTGGGCATTACGGAACCGACCGTCAAAGCCCATATCAAGCACATCATGGAAAAGATGAAGTGCACCACGCGCACGGCCATCGTATCTCACTTGGCGGGTTCACTGGTCCGCGGATCTGCATAGATCAACGAACAGCGCCATAGTGAAACCATACCTCCTGTGGGTAATGTACCTAGACTCAGAACCTACTTCCATGGAGCCGTATGATGAAGGCGATGCTACGAGAAGGGCCCGCAATCGATGGAGAGCAGCTCACGCTGACGCGGTACATTCCCGCACTCTTGCAAACTCTTTTGTTGCTGATCGTATTGCCCTATCTGTCTATCAGTGAGATGGCCCATCCGGGACATACTCCGGATGGTCTTCTCTTCGGGGCATTGCTCCTGCTTTCTCTGGCCGCTACGAAGGCAGGCCGCCAGAACGTGGTGACAGGACTCGTGTTCGCTGATACGGTGGTCGTGAGTTATCTGCTCATGTCCTTAAGGCCTGACCAAGCATTGTTGCCGTATCCCTATTTTGTGATTCTCATGCTGGCCTTGTTAGGGCAGAACATACGGCACACGGTCGGTTTAGTGACGCTATTGTGTTCGGGCTATCTCGGCGTCATCTATCAGCGCCATTTACTGACAGAACAATATCTCTTGTTGATGCCCGTCATGATTGCGATGGCGGCACTTGTGGCATGTCATGTCCTTCGCTCAGAACTCCTGACGACGCATGCGATGCACATTCGGCAGCACGTAGCCGTCGATGTGTTGACCGGACTTCCAGGCAGAGCCGCGTTTATCGAGCGCGTGTGGGAGGCCATGCAGTATGCCAGTCGTTTGAATGAAGATCTCTTTGCCGTCGTATTCATCGATCTTGACGGTTTTAAAGCGGTGAATGACGGATTCGGCCATCGAGCAGGTGATGAATTATTGAAAGGTATGGCAGCGCGGTTCAGGCGAGTATTGAGAAAAGGCGATATCATTGCCCGGTATGGCGGCGATGAATTCTGCGTGCTCCTCACAAGGGTGTCTTCGAAATCGGAAGCGATACGCACTGCAGAGCGCCTGTTGGAGAAGGTGAAAGCTCCAATGGTCGTAGGAAACGGGCGAGCGGTGACTGTCGGGGCAAGCATTGGGATTGCCTTAAGCTCCAACATCCATACACGCCCGGAAGATTTGATCCGCGATGCGGATGCAGCGATGTATCGGGTGAAACAACGCGGAAAAAACGGCATTGCGGTCAGCAATCAACTCGCCGACTTTTCAGGATTCGCTTCCCCTTCGGTGACATCTCACAGCTTGCCCAACCTAGCATAGCAGGTGTTAAAAAGGTCCGGACATGCGTTCTCTCCTTGCCTCGCGCCGAACTGCAATTTATACCGACTACACGCTGCCGCCCTACAGCGTTGTCCCCCACGGCCGACTACAATGAGTGAGAGTTGTTTGCGAGCACTGGGATGAACGCATGTGATACGGCTCAAGCACATTGGAAAAGGCTTCAAGGTTTCTGCGACCCGTGGAGGCGGCATCCGACATTCTATTGCCCCGCTCCATAGTGGGTCCTTCGCTCATTCATCGCTCGTCTAACACCATGATGCTCGCTTTGCCTGGCCGTCCCCATCTGACCTATTGCACCAATATTCATCCGGGCGAATCCTGGGCCGAGGTGCGAGCCAACATCGAGCAGTATGTCGTTCAGGTGAAATCGCACATTGCCCCCGACCGACTCTTTGGTATCGGACTTCGCTTATCACACCAGGCTGCCGAAGCGCTCTCCAAGTCTGACGTCCTAGAGGCTTTTGTCCAGTTCCTCGACACGCATGGGCTCTATGTGTTCACCATCAACGGGTTTCCATATGGGCCGTTTCATGGCCAAGCGGTCAAAGAACAGGTCTATTTGCCGGATTGGTTGGACGAATCGAGGCTCACCTATACGAATGGTTTGGCGGAACTCTTGGCCAAGCTTCTCCCGCCCGATAGTAAGGTACCGAACCTCGAAGGCAGCATCAGTACAGTGCCGGGCGCTTTTCAAGCCCGCATTACTGGGGGCGAGGAAGAGACCCGTATCGCGGTGCGGTTACTGCAACATCTGGCGAGACTGCACGAGATCCGAGAGCGCACGGGTCGAATCATCTCTCTCGCACTGGAGCCTGAACCGTGCTGCATGCTGGAAACCGTCGGCGACACGATTCGTTTTCTTCAACGCCATTGTTTCTCGAAACAGGCACAGTCGCGTTTCAGTGCGCTGACCGGGCTGACACAGGCGGATAGTGAAGGGTTTCTGCACCGCCATCTCGGTGTTTGTCTAGACGCCTGCCATATGGCGGTTGAATATGAAGATCCTGTGGCGGCGGTTCGATCCTTCCAGAGAGCCGGTATCCGAATCAGCAAAATCCAATTGAGCGCGGGACTCACCGTTCTATTTGATCGCGATCCTCAGGAGCGCCTGGCATTGCTGGAACGTTTCAATAACGGCGTCTATCTCCATCAGGTCGTCGAACGGCGCCAAGGGGCGTTAGTCCGTTACCGCGATCTTCCTGAAGCCGTGAAAGCGGCCTCAGCAGATATGCGGTCGGTCGAATGGCGGATCCATTGTCACGTGCCGTTGTCTCGCGAACACTTGCGCCCCTTCCCAAGCACTCAAGCGTTCGTGCGTACGCTCATGAGCATGCTGTCCGAAGAGCCGGTCTCACCGCACTTGGAAATTGAAACCTATACCTGGTCAGTCCTGCCTCAGGAATATCGGGATGAGAATATCGTGACGTCGGTCGTGGGTGAGGTGCAATGGATTCTAGATCAATGCGGCTGCCCATCGAGCGAGTAACGCTGCTGCTCCGATTAGGCCGCGTGTCCAACCTTCCGACGGTCTGGACCAATACAATGGCAGGAGTTGTGCTCGCCGGCGGGAATCTTTCGTCCATCGAGATGCCGACGCTGATCGTCGCCTTTACGTGTTTCTATACGGGGGGCATGTTTCTCAACGACGCGTTCGATCGTGACAGCGACCGCCATGCGCGTCCAGATCGCCCGATCCCGGCGGGACTCATTCCGGCTGAGGCCGTATTCGTGATGGGGTATGGCATGGTCCTGCTGGGAAGTACCATCGTCATCGTTCTCGGAATGGGTAAAGGATGGGCGCCCGCAGTATCCGCAGTTGCGCTGGGGACAGCTATTGTCTCTTACGATGCATATCACAAGCAGAATCCCTTTGGACCATGGATCATGGCGCTGTGTCGAGCATTGATTTATATTACCGTTGCAGCGGTCATCAACGGCCATATCAACGCAACGGTTATCGCCGGCGCCGCGATGCTCTTCGCCTATGTGACTGGGTTGACGTATGCCGCCAAACGCAGGGACACGCTCCCAAGCACCGTCGGCAGGCTCATTGCCGGTATCGCTCTTGTGGATGCGGCTCTGATGGTTGGTCTAGGGGCCCTCGGCGCGGCATGTTTAGCCGTCTTGGCTTTTGCTCTCACGCGACGATGGCAGCGTATGATTCAAGGCACATAGTGAACCGTCTCATCATGTCGGCTCCGCGCCGTCGAAGACATGCCGCAATACAAAATCCTTCACGTCGGTCGCGTGAATCGACTTCTCCGGCAAGAAGGACGGTTCGCTTGAGATGACGAGCGGTCCCTGAGTCGGATCGTCCGCGACTCGTCCGTGAGAGCCTTTTACTAATTGGGCGTCCAATGGGATCACATCCATGAGATAACGAAATCCCAGCGTTTTTTGAAACACGCGTCGTGCAATGTGCAGTCTGGGAAATCGAAGCGCCGGGTCCAGGAATAACTCCACCGGGTCGTACCCCGGCTTGCGATGGATGTCGACCGTGCGCGCAAAATCCGGTGCGAAGCGATCGTCCAGCCAGTAGTAATAGGTGAACCATCGATCGGGCTCGGCAATCGCGACCAGTTCGCCGGACCGTGCATGGTCAAGCCCCCACGCCTGTTGGCCCTCGTGATCCAGCACCCTCTCTATCCCGTCGATCCGCTGCAGCATCTGCTGGACGCCATGGATTTGATGCCGGTTCTTGACGTAGACATGCGCGATTTGGTGATCCGCGACGGCAAAGACCTCCGAGGCGCCGGCATCCAAGAGCTCATGTTCGAGTTCCGATCTGACGCGAAGCCACTTCGCCTCGCGCAAGACACGATTGATGTGGATCGGCGCTCGAACCGGCGTCACGCCATATTCCGAGAGGATAATGATACGGCCACCCCGGCGTTCTATCTGTTCGATGAGGTCGCCACAGAGCGCATCGATCGCCGCGAGATCGTACCGGATGTCGGGATGGTCACTCCCCAGACGCTGCAAGTTGTAGTCGAGGTGGGGAAGGTAGACAAGCGTGAGCGTAGGCTGCCGGGTCTCGTCGAGATAGCGGGCGCAATCCGAGATCCAACGGCTGGAGGCGATGCCTGCGGTTGGGCCCCAAAAATGAAAAAGGGGAAAGGGGCCGAATCGATCGGTCAATTCCGTGCGAAGGTCCGCCGGCTGTGTATAGAGATCGGGAATCTTGCGTCCATCGGCAGGGTAGAGGGGGCGTGGGGTGACGGTGTAGTCGGCGGTGCTGTACATGTTGAACCACCAGAAGAGCTTGGCGCATGTAAAGGCCGGGTCGCGCCGTGCAGCCGATTCCCAGATCTTCTCACCGCGGACGAGCGAGTTCGATTGCTGCCAGAATCGAATTTCCGACAGGTCGCGAAAGTACCATCCATTGCCGACGCACCCATGCTCACGCGGCAAGAGGCCTGTGGTGAAGGTCGATTGGACCGAGCAGGTGACGGCGGGCAGCACAGTCGTCAGCGGTCGCATCCCCCCACGAGCCGCCAGTGCGCTGAGATTCGGCGTGGCGTCTCCGACGAGCGAGGGCGTGAGTCCGACTACATTGAGGACGACGGTACGATGCATCGAGGCGCAAGGTCAAAGTAAAAAGCAACAGTAATAAACGGCCATGGCTGCTTCTATTTCTGCCTTTTTCACTTTAGACTTTTTCCTTCGCCGACAGGCGACGCGCTTGTCGGCGTCGGCGTCTGACCGCGAAGCACGCTGTTCCCTTCCCACAGTCGAGTGTGGTCGATGGTCTGCTCGACGGTGCAGAGATCCAATTTTCCACTTTGGCTGAAAAAGGTCACCGGGTTGTGCCACACGATGGTCTCAATGTCCTGCTCATTGATCCCGTTTGCACGCATTGCTTGGGCCGTCTTCGGGACTTTTAAGGGATCGCTCACGCCCCAGTCTGCCGCGCTATTGATGATCATGCGGTCGGTTCCAAAACGTTTCACGAGCGCGACCATTCTCGATTCGTCCATTTTTGTGTTCGGATAGATCGAATGTCCGGCCCAGCAACCGGTGTCGAGCACCAGCGGGAGCGTCTCTTCGGTGTTATGGTCGATCAGGGCGCGCTCTTCGGGAAATCCCATCGCTCGGATCAAGGCGAGGCTTCGCTCGGTCCCACGTTTCTTGTCGCGATGCGGCGTATGGACGAGAACCGGCAGATCCAATCGTTGGGCAAGTTCCAGTTGAAGTTCAAAGTAGCGGTCTTCGTCGGCCGTCATTTCGTCATAGCCGATTTCACCGACCGCGACGACGGCATCTTTCTGAAGATAGATGGACAGTAGCTCGAAGACTCCTGACGCGACGGCCGAATTATTCGCTTCCTTAGGGTTTAACGAGAGGGTGCAGAAATGACGAATGCCGAACTGGCCGGCTCGAAACGGTTCCCAGCCGATCAGCGAGCGAAAATAGTCCTCGAACGTTCCGACATGGGTGCGAGGCTGTCCCAGCCAGAAGGAAGGCTCAATGAGCGCCTCGATCCCTGCTTGCCGCATGGCTCCGTAGTCATCCGTCGTCCTAGACGTCATATGAATATGAGGATCAAAGTATCGCATCGTCGCTCCTTATCCTGGTCCAATGCGACAGTGAACGGCGTCGAACCGATTACAGCATGACGCCACCATCACATCACGGGTGAAGCAATAGCCGCACATCGGTCGGGATGCTGCGGCCGGCGGCCCTCCGCTCGCTCGCATAGTCCGCCGCCATCCGTGTCAACTCCGGTGTCGTCCGCTGCTCAAGTCCTATGATTCGCTGCAAGGCGATCCCAAGAGAAAGCGCCTTCAACACCATGTGATTCATAGAGCGGTCAGGAAAATACCTGGACGGATAGGGATTGTCGCATGTGATCGCCTCGAAGAGCGGCTGAAGATGGCTGCGACAAGCCTCAAACGCAAGAGTCGTAAAACGTTCGGCGCTCGGCAAGAGGGGCAAGGCACGCAGAATCGAATGCCGCTCCCGCGTATCACCCTCGTCATAGCAGCGCTGGAGCACCGACGGAAACATTGTCGGGGGGGCTTTGGACGCCGCGGCAATGAGCATCGCAATTCGGCCGAGTTCGTCTCGTGTCACGGCCAGTGTCCATGTGATGCCGAGCCGATTGAGCTCTAAGAGATCGTGGTCCGACAAATAAAGCGGAGCCCGTCCGAATCGGCGAGACGCGCCGGCAAAAGATTCTCTGAAGATCTTCTCATTCCACATCTCCTGCAATGCACGGCTTTCGGCGTGATCATGAGAATGAAGGACGCCCGGCATCGGTGCATGAACATGCGTATTCAGTAAATCAAGGAGACTCTCGGAATCGATCATGGTATGAGATGGAGCATGAGAGTGACGGAATTTATGGGGATTGTTAGGACTGAAGATGAATGTAAGTTCAGCCAACTATCCATGCCGTCGGGCTTCAAATCCCATAGCAAATTTTTCAGCTCCATGAGTAGCCCGACTCCCGAGGTTGCCATAACTGTTATCCTTCCACAAAGAGCTGTCCTTCGGTAAAACGTCAATGAACGGATTTCATCATCATCATGGTCTACGCCGGTATCTCTCACCATCAGGAGAACAATCAACGAGCTGTCGGTTAAGAACCTAGCCTCGTTCCTCACGTACCTCTATAGAATCACTGTGCTGTTCGATTGGCACTGATCCGATCGAGAGTTTCACTCCATTAGCTCAATCGCATCCGAGACGATCGAGTTCCTTCCCCTATCCCTTCGGCCAGTGCCTGACGACTTTATCGACTTAGATATCGACCGTGAGAAGCAATTGCAAGACCGGCTTCGCTTAAGCTGCGGAGGGGCTCACTTCTGTTCGTAGAGCAAGATCCATGAACCGTAGCCTTTCGAGCGGAGCAGCTGTGAGCCGGGGCATGAAGGATGAGAGGTCATGAGGATAGGGTGGGGGCGGTTGAAACAGTCGGATCGGCGACCTGAATGAGCCGAGCACAGTTCCGACCATCTTGCTTGGCCTGATACAAGGCGCGGTCTGCGGCCTCAGTCAAGCTGGACGCCGCTATGTTGAGGTCAGGATGGCATGAGGCCAACCCTAGACTGATGGTAATGCCGATTCCCAATCCTTCGACTTTGGTCCGGAGTGCCTCAGCGACTCGTTCTGCGCCATCGCCTGAAGTTCCGGGAAGCGCAATGACAAATTCGTCTCCACCGTAGCGGCACAAAAGATCACCGGGCCGGTTTAAGGTTTTCTTGACGACGTGGACGACCTGTTTCAGACAATCATCGCCTGCCAGATGGCCATAAGTATCATTGTACGCTTTGAAGAAATCGATATCGAAAAAGATGAGTGAGACAGGATGTTTTTCACGAAGGGCTCGGCGCCATTCTTGTTCGAAGAATTCATCGAAGCGCCGGCGGTTCGCGATCTCGGTCAGCCCATCCTGACTGGAGAGTTGGCGGAATCGCTCGTTGGCCTCCTCCAATTGCTGCATCACCTGTAATAGTTCCTGCTCCCGCGCTTTTCGTCGGTTGATTTCTTGCGTTAGTCGGAGCACCGATCGTACTCTAGCCAGCAGTTCGACCTTGATCAACGGTTTCCGAATGTAGTCGATCGCGCCTTCAGCAAAGGCCAGTTGAAGATCGACCGGGTCACTCTGGACCGTGACGATGATGACGGGAATATCGCGAAGCCGGTCGATGGATTTGATGCGTCGACAGACTTGAATGCCGTTTACGGCCGGCATGAGAACATCCAATAGAATAAGATCGATCTTTGCCGTCTGCGACGCGTCCTTGATGCCGAGGATTCGGTATGCACTATCCGCTGAATCGGCGATAAGAATATCGCGATAGCCCCCGCTTTCCAGCATGGTCTTGACCAATTGCGTGTCGTCTCGAGAGTCGTCCACAACCAGAATAGACATGTTTCTCCAAATAAATACGTAATATAGGGGACGAAAGCACTCCAAAGATATCAGCGAGAGGGATTTCGGTCAAATGGACCGCTCATGGAAAAGGCAGGACTACTGCAGCTTGGCTTTGACGAGATCGCTCAGATGTTTTCCATCGACAGTTTGTCCGATGAGCTTCGGCATCACGGCTTTCATCACGGCACCCATATCTTTCAAGCCTTTGGCGCTCGTTTCCTGGATGGCGGTCTCGACGAGGCGAAGGAGATCTGCTTGGGATAACGCCTCGGGCAAGTAGTGCTGAATGATGTCGATTTCTTTGAGCTCTTTGCTTGCAAGATCGGCTCGATTGGCCTTCTGATATTGCTCAACCGATTCACGCCGTTGCTTGACCAGCGTTGTCATCACTCGACTCATGTCCGCATCATCGAGCTCTTTCTTCAGTTCCAACTCCTTGTTCAAGATCGCCGCCTTCATCATACGGATGACATCCATACGGAGCTGATCCCGATCCTTCATAGCGCGTTTGAGATCTTCTGAGAGCCGATCGTGCAATGACATAGCTTCTTCCGACGCGCAACAAGGCCTGCTTGAGCATAGTCGGTCGCTTGCCATGAGTCAAGAACGGTAAAGGCTATTGAGTGTTACGAGCATGCGAGTAGGTGACTACGGTAGTCTTTCCATTCTTCCTGCAGTAAGATGCGTAGGCGGGGAGGGTAAGTAGGACTGATGTTAATCATCTATAAACGGAGGGTACGATGCAGGCACGTCTAGGCTACGTGATTATGTGCGGATGGATCATCGGAGCACTTTTGCTGCTCGGTTGTGCAGACAAACCGAAGGCGATGCCTCAACCGACCTCGCCTCAAGTGAGGACGGATTCGGATCGATTTTTTGACAAGATGAAACAGGATGAACGCGAACAAGGAAAAGCGATGGCGCCGGCGCATTGAATCGGTTCAAGGGAGAGTCCCATTGCGTCGCCGAAGCCTCGTGCAGTAGCCTATACATGCAGAGACCTATTGAACGACCGGAGAAACGGAGGTGCTCTATGAACCGTGACACCGGACAATGGCTCGGGATTCGATCACTCATGGTGCTTGGTCTCGTCATGTCTGTTCTGATGGCTGTCGGTATGCCTCACAGAGCGGAGAGCAGAGACCTATTGCCGCCAAAGGAACAGAAGGACACCGGCGTTGACGAGACGAAAGGGCAGTCATTCGACGAACAAAAGCGAGGCGTGCCTCAATCCATTTTTATCTCCATTCAAATGGCCAAAGGATATGAGGTGGAATGGGATAGCTTCGGGCGACAGGGTTGGTACACGCAAGATCCACGCATCAAACCAATCGATCCGGGTACCACCGTCTTTACGCCCAATACGCCGGCCATTTATGTTGTCTTCGAAGTGGCGCCGTTGGAAGATCCGGCGCAGTTCGGAGCGCAATGGTTTTTGGAGGATGAACATGGCACAATCGTTTCGGACGCGCCGATAGGCCGAGATGTGTTGGAAGTGCCTGGTCATAGTCGGTGGGGCTTCCTCGAACTGAAAAGTCCGCCGAATGGGTGGCCGAAGGGGAATTATCAGGTGAAGCTATTCATCACGCCATTAGGGCAACAACCCTTCCATGCCGCAAATCATGTCGGGATGATGCGATTTAAAATTGTCGATCAACCCGGCATGGCGGGCACCGCCGGAACACAATCCGGCACACAATAGTTTCTGTGTGAGGCGGTAGACCTTTATGCCGATTTACGAATATGTCGCCGATAGATGTGAGAAACAGCCCGTCTGTACCCGGAGAAAAGAGTATCTTCAACACGTGAGCGAAGTGCCGCTGACTGCATGCCGAGAGTGTGGAGCGTCGGTCAGGCGAGTGATGTCTACGTTTGCGGCCCGATCCGGCGAATTCGGCATCTCAAGCCCGGACCCGACCCCGCTGAATATGACGGGGCTTCGGCCGCCGAAAGAGGCGCCGTCTAATAGCGAGGGCGGATGTAGCGGTCAGCATGAGCATTAGCGCTCATCAAGGCGTACCCCTGCAACAGGGCAATAAGAGAATTATTGAGGAACTATGCATGAGACCGATCCGGAAAAGTTGGCGTTGCTCTACGAGCGATTCAAGGATGTCTGCCTGGTGGAAAAAGAAGTCTGGCGAGAAATCTACATGCCGCGGGATGCAGGCAAAGGACTCGTTCTGACGCGTGTGCAAGACCGGTATGAAGTGTTGATTGATGATGAGGCCGTGGAGTCGGCTTTAGAGGCAAATATTCCGTTGGGTGGAAAATTTTTAGCAGCGGCGATTCAAGAATATCGAAATCATATCAGTTTCGTGAAGAAGACGTAGCGATTTCCTCAATGGCCTCACTCCTTCTTCGCCAGTGTGCGCTCGAGGTCGCGGACGATTTCATCAGATGTCGGTTTGGTACGATGATGATAGCGAGCGACCACCGTCCCGTTTGAATCGACGAGATACTTTTGAAAATTCCACTCCACTTCTCCCGGAAACGGACTCTCCTCGGTCAGGTAGCGATAGAGCGGATGTTTATCGTTACCTTTTACGCTGATCTTGCTGAATAAGGGAAACGTCAGGCTGTATTTGGTCAAACAAAATCCTTTGATTTCCTCATTCGTGCCCGGCTCCTGTTGTCCAAAGTTGTTGGCCGGAAACGCCAAAATCTCAAACCCCTTCGATCGATAGCGTTCATACATCGTTTGCAAATCAGCATATTGGGGTGTGTTTCCGCAGAAGCTGGCCGTATTCACCAGTAACAGCGTTTTACCGCGAAATTGGCGCAAGGGAACCGGCTTGCCGTCGATATCGATTAAGGTGAAGTCGAAGATGCTGGCTGTCTGTGTGGCCATCTGCGCTCCTGGTTGTCGTTCTTTCAAGTCCGTGGCCTGCGCTCCTGTAGGGGAAAAGAAGTAGCCGGGCGAACACCCGGCTACAAGGCCCAATCCCACGAATATCCATTGATACGTTTGGCGCATGATCATGAGCGCAATTGCTGTAGGGCGGCCACCCGTTCTTCGATCGATGGATGGGAGGCGAATAGGCTCATGGCCCCACCGGTCTTTCCGGAAATCTTAAAAGTCACCAACGGGTCTTGAGTCGTGTACTCAGGCTGAGCGCGGGTTACCCATCGTTCAATGCCGCGAAGCGCGGAAATCATGGCATCCTTCCCGTAGACCCGGGCAGAAAAAGCATCGGCGCCAAATTCCCGTCGTCGCGAGAACCACATAATGGGAATCATGGCCAGAATGCCCAGGACGATCTGAAGGACAAAAGACAAAACCATGCCGAGCATCGCCTGATCCCGTTCGGCAAAGAGCCGCCGCACCCACATGGAAATAAAGTAGACGAAGGTATTCATCAGACCGGCTAGGACGGTCGTGGTAAACATATCGCCGTTGTAGACATGGCCCATTTCGTGAGCCAACACGGCTTTGACCTCTTGTTCGTTCAGGTTATTCAATAAGCCGGTCGAGACGGCGACCATCGAATTGTTCTTGCTGGGACCCGTGGCAAACGCGTTCGGGTCAGGGGCTTCATAAACCCAGACTTCCGGCATCTGAATGTGCAGGCGTTGCGCGATTTCTTGAACGGCGCCATAAATGACATGTTCCGCCTGTGTGCGAGGCTGCGTAATCTGTTGGCAGTCCAACATGGCGCGCGCCATCTGCTTGGAGAATGCCAAACTGATGAAGGCCCCGCCAAAGCCGATCACCAGCGCCCAGAGAAGGTCCTGTTGATGCACGGCTCCCTGGAGGTCGATCCCGAAGGCGGGAAGAATCACACTCACCAAAAGATTGAACGTAATCGACAATGTGATAAAGATCAGCACATTGGCGATCAGCAACAATCCGATCCCTTTCAGCGATTTAAACATCGAGAGCTCCTTTTCCTGCGATCACATCGATCGTATCGACAGTCTGTATTATACAGCTCAGTCTATGAGAAAATCATCCGGCAGCGCCGGGTCATTCACTCAACTGCAGTGAAGATAACCTTTATCCGTGCACTGTCAAGACGGTAGGAATTGGATGGAATTGGATGGATTGACGGCGTTGTGCCCGTTTGATAATAGAAGACTATGCTAAAATTGCGAGCTCGACGGACGGGAGTGATCATGACCGGCCTTCTCGTCGGCCTGCTTTTTGCGTCCGTACCAATACCCGGGTCGGCGGTCGAGTCTTCCGAGACTTCTCCTCCGGTGGTTGTTTCCGTGGATAGCGACGGCGTTCAACGTGTCACCATCGTGGTTGACAGTTATTCCTACACCCCAAGTCATCTCGAAGTTGAGGTCGGAAAACCGGTGGAACTCATTTTAAAGAGCGTGACTATTATCACGCCACACAATTTTGTCTTGAAGGAGCCCACGGCTGGACTCATGATCGAAGAGGACGTTCCATCAGGGAAAGGAACCATCGTTCGGTTTACGCCGACCCAACGCGGTCTCTTTCCGTTTTACTGCGACAAGAAGTTGCTCTTTTTTAAAAGCCATCGAGACAAGGGCATGGAAGGGCTCTTAGACGTGCGCTAGAGGACCCATCACGACCTCCCACCTACTGCTCACAGACATTCTGAAGAAGGTATCCCGTTCATTTTATCTTACCGTCGCGGTGGTGCCGCGTACGGTGAGAGAGCAGATCGGGCTTGCGTATTTGTTCGCTCGAGCGGCGGATACCATTGTGGATACCGACCTCATTGAGCGGAGTCGGCGGCTGATCTTGCTGAAAGACTTCAGGGCTCAGTTTGCCGTAGATCTTCTTGACTGGACGACGATCCGTTCCATCCAATCCGCGCTGGTGCCGCATCAAGCCAGCGCCGGTGAGCGGGCCCTCATGCAACGATTGGAAGAGTGCTTCCAACTCTTTGGGACGTTGAGTTCTGAGGATCAACACCGCATTCGAACGCTCATGGGCACTCTGATCAAAGGGATGGAGATGGATTTGACTGTCTTCCCGGGGGATTCGGTGAAGGACTTGACGGCATTCCAGACCATGGAGGAATTGGATCGCTATACCTATTACGTCGCAGGGTGCGTCGGAGAATTTTGGACCGATATGGTCGCCGGGCACGTGACATCGTTGAGAGCGTGGAATGTGACCGATATGGCTAGGGTCGGTGTACGGTTTGGGAAGGGACTTCAGTTGACCAACATTCTCAAAGATGTTGCACGCGACCTGCAGCGAGGGCGCTGTTACATTCCAACGACCTTGTTACAAGAAGCTCGGCTCACGCCGTCCGACTTGCTGAACACAGATAACCGCAACCGTGTACAACCGGTCCTTCGGAAATTGATTGGAACAGCGCGCGATCATCTCGACCAGGGCTGGATGTACACCTTGGCCATTCCGCGACGGGAAGTGCGCCTGCGCCTAGCCTGCATGTGGCCCATCTTATTTGCCGGGCAAACTTTACAGCGCGTGGCCGACTCGATTGAGCTGTTGGATCCAGCCGTCAATGTGAAAATACCGAAGGGCCAAGTCTATCGGATCATGGCGTGGACGACCCTGACGGGCGGATGCGGCTATGTGGGAAGCGCGTACTGGGGACGGGTGCGGAAGGGGATGGGATGATTGTTATTTGTTAAACGTGATTCGCGAATCGTACGAAGATTAGGACCCTATCTTGCGGTTCACGATTCACGTCAGCTCTTCTTCTGCGGCAGCAGCTCTTTATCGCCTTTTCGAAATACAGCGTAGACCGCTTGGGACGGGCAAGCGTCTAGGCAGATCCGGCAACTTTCCATGCAGCGTGACGAATCGAATTTGAACGGTGGGGTGGACAGCCACGCGCCCGTCGGGCAAACCGGGATGCAGATCGCTTGATGCGTGCAACGGTCTGGGTGGCGGACTAAATGATCTCGGGCGACCAGCATCGGTTTGACTCCCTCAAATAAACCCTGGGAGAACATTTCCAACATGTTCACAGCGGCATGTCCTCACTTCCATTGCTTCACGAGTTCGCGAAGCCGATCCTTCAATTCCGGAATCTGCTCCAGATTATTATGGATGGCACCCAAAATGTTTTCCAAGCGTGCGGAGCGTGTCGCCTCCTTATCAATCCCAGCCAGGCGATCGTATTCGGCATAGGCATCCGGATGCTTGGGTTCCAACGCTCGGCGCGCTGCCGTCAATCCTTCTTTGAGCTCTGCCGGTTCTGGTGCAAGCGGAGGCGCGACCGTGAATGCGCCGTCTTGAAACACCAGCACCGCAGCTCCCGGCTTTGATGGAAGCTGCGCGACCGCTTCGAGCGTTTTTCCGAGCGCTTGTTCCCAGGTAATGAACAGACCGGGAAACTGTTTCATGAATAGGACTTTGGCCTGATTGGCTTTCCATTTGTCTTCGACCGCCATCGAACAGCTCGCGACGAGGCTAAGAGTGATCGGGCATCAGCGGTCGATTCGGTGGATGACCGGGCATCAAGAGACGTTCGACGACTTCACCTTTGAGAATGTGACGCTCCATCAGTTCCGTCACATCGGCTTCCGAGCCGACCCAATACCAGGTGCCTTCGGGATAGATCACGACGCTCGGCCCATATTCGCAGTGATCCAAACAGCCGGCCTTATTGGCCCGAACGGTGCCTTTGATGCCTAACCGCTCCACCTCTTTTTTAAAGAAGGCATGCAGGCGCTCGGACCCCTGATCGGCACAGCATCCGCGCGGGTCGCCTTTCGGCCGCTGATTGATACAGACAAAAATATGATGAGTGAAAGTCGACACGAATCTACATTACACGTCGAGGATGCTGATAAAGGTCGGTCCAGAATGTTTTGTGTTGTAAAAGTGCGCTCGCTTCAGCCATTGCCGATGTTCTCGAAGGAGCCGAATCTTACACTATCGATTCTTAGAGTGTCCAGCAGAGACGACGCTATAAGAATCGATGTGAGAATGGATATAATGAATCAGTCGCAGTGGGGGCTCATCCATGATTATCGGCGTGCCGAAGGAGATCAAGGACCACGAATCGCGTGTCAGTGTCACGCCGGACGGCGTGCGAACGTTATGTGCCGCCGGACATGGCCTATGGGTCGAATCGTCGGCCGGTGATGCAAGCGGGTTTACCGATGAGGAGTACCGCAAGGCGGGCGCGCATATCGCCGCATCTCCAGCAGAAGTGTTTCAGGAGGCCGAGCTCATCGTCAAAGTGAAAGAACCGCAGGCGTCCGAGTCTAAATTCTTCCGTCCGGGTCAAACGCTTTTCACCTTTCTTCATCTTGCCGCTTCGGTCGAGCTGACGCGAGCGCTCATGGATGCCGGAATCACCGCCATTGCCTATGAAACAACCGAGTCTGACGATCACAACTTTCCCATGCTCAGTCCGATGAGCGAGATTGCCGGGCGGATGTCGGTTCAAATCGGCGCGCATTACTTGGAAAAATCACAAGGCGGGCGCGGCGTGCTGCTGTCCGGAGTGGCCGGTGTGGCGCCCGCACATGTCGTCGTACTTGGGGCTGGAGTGGTCGGCGCAGCCGCCGTGCGCATTGCCGTGGGAATGGGTGCGCGAGTGTCCGTCTTGAACTTGGACCTCCAGCGGCTTCGATATCTGGATGATCTCTATAGAGGGCGTGTGGTGACACATGCCGCGCATCAAGCGTGGATCGATCGGGAAGTCGAGCAGGCGGATCTCGTAGTCGGAGCCGTCATGGTACCCGGCGGGCGGGCGCCGCGGCTGGTGTCCCGAACCGTCGTCTCCCGTATGAGACCGGGCTCAGTGATCGTCGATGTCTCCGTCGATCAAGGCGGCTGTATCGAGACCACCAGGCCGACCACGCACTCCAATCCGGTCTATACCATTGACGGAGTTTTGCACTATGGCGTTCCCAATATGCCGGGCATCGTGCCGCACACATCGACTTTGGCCTTGACCAATGCGACGCTTCCCTTTATAGTCCACCTTGCTTCGGCGGGTGTCGCGTCGGCCATTCGTTCCCATGGGGCGTTGAGGCAAGGCGTCAACGTGATTGGTGGGCGGATTGCCTGTCGAGGTGTCGCTGAAGCACATGGACTGCGGTATCAGCCGCTATCCTAACGAAAGCAAGTCCAAGGGATCGGGGCGTAGCGCAGCCTGGTAGCGCACCGCGTTCGGGACGCGGGAGTCGGAGGTTCAAATCCTCTCGCCCCGACCAGACCTCGCTTTTGGGTACTTGCGCCCTTATTGAGGCGCGAGGATAAGTGCCTGTGAATTTCTTCAACCTCAGTATGTCACATCTTGATTCAATCCTTGTCGTCTAGTTCAGGTGTTTCAGGATGACCGTGGAACAGACCCCACCGTCTTACCTGTCAGATCGTTCACGAGACGATTCCTTTCAACTGTTCTTCCTCCATCCATCGATTCACGATAATGTGGCTGCCGAATGAATGGAGGAGGAAAGGATGTCCGAAACGTCCGCTCGAGTCCGCGTGTTGATCCATGGTCATGTGCAGGGTGTGGCGTATCGCGCATTTGCTCAGGCTGCTGCATTGAGGTGCGGTGTGCGAGGCGGTGTGAGAAATCTGACCGATGGGAGGGTAGAAGCCGAAGCGGAAGGCGACAGAAAGGCCATCGAAGCTTTTGTGGAATGCTTGAGGATCGGCCCGCCACGCGCGAAGGTAGAAGCCTTAGATGTCGAATGGCAATCCCCGACCGGTCTGCCGGTCGATTTCCAGATCTGGTATTAATTGCTTAAGCTGCAGGAGTTCACATGGGTCATGATGACGATGATGTGACCGAATCCGTCAGTACTGAGGAAGAGGACGAGGGCGAGGAGAGTGAAAAAGAACTGCTCGCTGAGTCTCCTCCCCGGACTGCACGGAGCTATGCTCGCGAGTCCAAGGAGAGCGAGTATGAAGGACTCGATGCGGTCAAAAGTTATCTGAAGGAAATTCGTAAATCCACGCTGCTGAATTTCGAGCAAGAGCAGGAACTGGGTAAGCGTATTGCCGAGGGTGATTTTGCGGCACGGGAGCAGATGATCGAGTCCAACCTCCGGTTAGTCGTGAGCATCGGCAAGCGCTACATGAACCGAGGGCTGCCCTTTTCCGATATTGTCGAAGAAGGCAATATCGGCTTGATCAAGGCTGTTGAGAAGTTCAACTATGCCAGGGGCTTTCGATTCAGCACGTACGCCTCATGGTGGATCCGGCAGTTCATCGAACGGGCGATCATCAATCAATCCAAAATCATCCGCCTGCCCGTCCATGTGGTGGAACGATTGAATCGGTATCTTTCAGGTCTGGAGGAAATGGTGCAGGAGTTTGGCCGTGAGCCGAAGATTCATGAGATTGGCGAACGGTTGAAACTATCGGAACGGGAAGTCACCGATCTGAAGCAACTCATCCGCACGACGTATTCCTTGGACAGTCCGATTAATGAGCGCACCGGAACCTTTCTGCGGGATATCATTGAAGACCCGGTCAGCGTGTCGCCCGCCACGACTGCGGAAGGGGTCCGCCGCCGTGAAAACCTCATGACCTGGATCCAAGAATTACCCGAGAAGGAAAAAACGGTGGTGATTCTCCGGTTTGGGTTGGACGGCGGCGAAGCACATACGTTGGAGGAGATCGGACAGACGTTAGGTCTGACTCGGGAGCGCGTGCGACAGATTGAGACCGCCGCGCTCGTGAAGTTGCGGACCACCATTGAGAAAAAGACGATGACCCAAGAGGATCTTCTATGAACAGCCCGGCGACCGACTATAAAGCGTTGATTCGTGAGGTGCCGGATTTTCCGAACCCCGGCATTCTTTTTTATGACATCACGACGTTGCTGAAAGACGCTCAGGCGCTTCGGTCGATCGTGGATGAGCTGGCAGATCGCTATCGCGATAAGAAGATTTCAAAAATCATCGGGATCGAATCGCGT
>DATEPO010000150.1:0-5012 GCA_035273145.1 Nitrospiraceae bacterium | reverse complement strand
CACGCGCCCAGCAGTGCTCCCATCACGTTCATGATGACGTCCGCCATCGCGGGGAACCTCACCGGGTTGAAGACCTGAACGAACTCAGTGCAGCACGAGAGCCCCGCTGCCATACCGATTACATAGACAAAGATCATACGCCCGCCTTTTTGCTCAACCCATTGCCGGAAGAGATAACCGAAGGGCAGATACAGGACGACATTCACAGCCACATCAAATAGGACACGCCGCCCCAGTGCGCCGCTAGGGAAGAGAGACCAATCTATTCTCCACCATTGTAGGGTCGGATGGATGGTGTCCCAAGGCAGCGTCGTGCCGAGGAGGATGATGACGACCCAGGAAAGCAGCAGCAGCCTAGGCAACAATGAGGCGGCAGGATGAAGAGAGACCGGCGTGCACATTCTTTAAGTATATAGCGAAGAGGAGTTTCGTAGGCAAAGGTCTTGACGGGTTCTCTTCTTTGGAGGCCTTTCTATTACTTAAGAGGGACAGACCTTTTTAGGTACGCTTCACGGGTTATATAGACGGCGGCAGCTAGGCTGGCGAGGAAGAGAGGAACCAGGATAACGAGCCCCGCGTTTTGCCATGCATACATCTTGAGAAGCGCCCATTCAAGGAGTTCCATACGCCTGCCCCTTTGTGAAATGGATGAAATGTCTTAAGTGTTATACCGAAATAAAGAAGCGGCGTCTGTCGGTGGAGAAGGCGATGTCTAGTCAACACTTGCACGTACAGAAGTTCCGGTATTAGGAATCTAGACCGACCGTGCCCGAGTTAGGATGCAGGATGGCTTCGATTGTTTCGATGAGGCCTGATGGAGTGAAGGGTTTCCGAAGAAAGCGACCGCCCAGCACGCCTTGGAAGTTTTTCTCTGTGACCAGCCCCGACATAAAGAGTAAGTGCATACCCGGGCGGGTGATGCGTAACGCTTGGGCAAGTTGTGGACCGCTCATGCCGGCCATGGCAATGTCGACGAGGAGAAGATCGATTTGACCGGGATAGCGGGTACTGACGTGTAGAGCGGCCTCAGCGTTCAAGGCATGGAGCGCCGTGTATCCGTATTGCGTGAGCAAGAAACGGGTAAGGTGGCACAGGCCCGCGTCATCATCCACCACGAGGATGGTGACCTGCTGCTTCGCACGTTGTTTCCCACTGAGCGAGCCCTCGCAACCCATGCCTTGGTCTAGCATGGAATAAGGAAATCGTCAAAGACCGTTCAGTGTACTTATATGGCGGTTCCCATCCTCGTCGCTTCCACGAACTGTTCCGTGGAGTCATCGATGTGGCGGCCTTGCCGGCCTTTGGCGTGGTGAATATAGAGCAGGTCAGGATTGATGCGCTGGCTCGGTGGCGGCGGCAAGGCCATTTCATATTGAATTGATTGCCGGTGATCGGCCAGTTGTAAAGCGGGATTGTAGACGCTGTTGAACTTCCATAGCATCTTCACGAAATTCGTTTGCCCACGCAGGAGGTGCCCGGCTGCGATCTTGGCCGTGGATTTCAGCGCCGTCCACCCCAGGTGCTTTGTATTGAGCACTTGCTGGGTCTTCACCAATTCTTCATAAAACTCCGGCAAAGGTAGTGTCGTGGGTAGCACGGCGTGCTGGATGTCGAACAATCGATAATCGCGGCTTTGAATGGTGCGCGATTCCGTGAGCCATGTTTCTGTGCCCGGATAGGGTGTGTTGACACTAATGTTGACGATTTCAGGGATCTCAAGGCACCACTGACGGATGACCTCAAAGCGTGAGCGGTCCCAGCTAGGGTCGGCGATTAAATTAATCGCGACGGTAATCCCGAGGGAGCGTGCAAATTCCAGCGCCTCAAAATTCTTCCCGAGCGAAATACGCTTGCGATGCTTCAGCAACCCCTCTTCATCGATGGCCTCGATGCCGATAAACATATATTCCAGGCCGATCGATTTCCAGAAAGTAAAGACCTCCTTGTTTCGCAGCAGCACGTCCCCGCGCGTCTCCAAATAATATTTCTTCTTGATGCCTTTCTTGGCGATCGCTTCGCCGATAGCCATGCCGTGCTTGCCCTGGATAAAGGCCACATCATCGACGATGAATACCCCCGGCTCTGTGATTCGCCCTAAATCCTCCACAGCTTTTTCGGGACTGATCACTCGATAGCTGCGACCGTAAAACGTCCAGGCGCTGCAAAATGAACAATCCCAGGGGCATCCGCGCGCAAATTCGATAGAGGCGCAAGGGTCCAGGACACCGATGAAATATTTCCGACGGTTGCGCAAGAGGTCTCGTGCCGGGCTAATCGCGTCGAGGCTCTCGACAAAACGTGGGGGAGGTCCTACACCAAAGCTCGATACAACACCGGGAACCTGAGTGATGGCTGTTCGATCATGTTCAATTGCCAGCAGGAGTTCCAGAGCGACCGCCTCGCCTTCCCCTTTGAGAATACAATCAATTGCCCCCGCGCCATGATCGAGAAACTGTTCGGCGATAAACGAAGCGCTGTGGCCGCCGACGAATACAAAGCTTTGCGGAAGCGTGGCTTTGGTCAATTTCGCAAGATCGACAACCTCCGGCACATTGGCCAGATAGTTACAGGAGAAGGCCACCACATCGGGTCGCCAGCTCTGCAGAAGCTTGAAGTAGTTGCGATGGTTTTCAGCCTGCAAGTCAATGAGGCGCACGTCGTGTCCGGCTTGCCGGATGGCTTGAGCCATGAGCTCCAGCCCAAGCGGCTCCAATCGAAGATAGATTTTGGTATACATCAATGCGCTGGGATGAACCGCAAGTACTTTCATGATGTCTCCTCGTCGCACCTAGACATTTTGACTATTATGTAGATAGCGAGAGAAGCATACGGATCTTGGCAGGTGGATACGAGCGGGATTCCTGCCGAACCGCTATCATCCATTGTCTTACAGTGGAAGCAGGCTTTAGGAGAAAGCAGGACCTAAGTGTTCTTTGATGCGTGCAGTAATTGTGTCAGGCGGCCACGCTGCATCGATCGTGAACGCGTCTGTCGGCTCTTCAAGTATATCGAATTGACTCGCTAGAAGTTCTCGCGGCATGAAAGGATGTTGTCGTTGTGCCAGCCGCGCCTGAATCAGGTCAAAAGAGCCTTTCAAGTATACCAATGCGATTGACCGACGATCGGGAATCAGAATTCGGCGAGAGGCCGCTGTGAGTGCAGAGCAAGCCAAGACGACGTTTTGTTCTTCCCTGATCCACCGATCGATCGCGGCTCGCAACGCATGCAGCCACGGTTCGCGATCATGTTCCGACAGCGGCGTGCCGGCACGCATTTTTTCAAGATTGACGTGGGAATGAAACGAATCGGCCTCGACAAAATCGGCGTGCAGTGCGTCCGCCAATCGGCGGCCGATGGTCGATTTGCCGGAACCCGACACGCCCATAATGAGCACAATCATTGACTGTCGGAAAGCGGCGAAGGTTAATGCGCATTCAATTCGCGAGTCCCCGGAAACGGCTTGCTCAACTCATGGAGAAGCGCGCCATCCGAAGGCTCGATTTTCAATTTGGTGCGATCGTCCTGCGCTCTTTCGATTGAGCGGTCATAGGCACCCGTACGGGCGGCGCTGGAGTCCCTTCCCTTGAAGCCCTCTTGCCGTTTCTGGATTTCGATGATGAGTTGATCCCGCTCCTGCCGAACCCGCGCCGCTTCTTCATTGCGGATCGCCAATTCATCGGTGAGAGACGTCACTTGCTGTTTCGCGCGTTCCAATTTATCCGTAAGCCCGGTCACTTTGTTGGCAAGCGATTCCCGATCTGCGACGGATTTTCGAAGGCGTTCGATTTCTTGATCGCGTTCCGCTAGGCGTTTCGCCAGGTCTTCAGCGCGGGCCGCCTCGGTCTCCAATTCGGCGGCATGCTTCTGCAATCGGGCAATTTCTTCCTTCGTCGTCGTGGTGCCGCTCATCAGGCGCTGCTTGTCTTCCCGCAAGGTGGCGGCCTTGACCTGCTCGGCGGCAAGCTTCGTCGAGAGGTCCCGGGCCTGGTCACGTGCTTCAGTGAGCGCGCCGGCCATCTGCGATTTTTCTTTTTCGAGTACAGCAAGCCGCGAGTTCACATCACCCAAAGCCTTTTTCCCCCCGGCAAGGTCCTGCTGCGCTTTGTCCAACTGCCGCTGAAGATCGTCTGCCTTCAGTTGTAGTCGATCATATTCAGTCCGCAATTCGTTCCATTTCAACATCGGTGACTCGGGATCGGGTACATCTCTTTCTTTTTGCGGCTCTGACTCGACGGTTCGTGGCATGTTGAGCTGTGCTTGAGTCGCCGTGAACGGGGCAACGTATGGAGTGGACGTGATGAGCTGAAGAGTCGCAACGAGAAACCAAGGTGTCATCATGGGATTGCCTTAGAAGGTTAACGGGACAAAATGTCCTTCACATCATAAAGGACTGATGCATTCTGTCTGCAGGCCTAATCTGTATGCCTGTGTCAGCAGGGGGCTTACAGTCTCACCGAAGTTGTGGTACATTCCACTGGCAGTATGAACAAGTTGTTGTTGGCTCTTATACTGTCCAGCCTTTTTGCAGCCGATCCTCTCTGTGCCGGTCAGCGTGCTGAGATGGTGCAGCATGTCAAGGCGGCCACTACCCTCATCGTTGCCATAAACGATTCAGGGCACAGTGTCTCTATGGGAAGCGGATTTTTTCTTTCCGAAGACGGGCTGCTTGTGACCAATGCCCATGTCGTGGAAGGCGGCTCGCGTCTGCTGGTGTACATCCGCGACCGGCTTGTAGCGACATCTCCTAAAGTCCTTGTTATCGATGGCGATGCCGATCTCGCCGCGCTTCGCGTCCCCGTGGATTCCCCTGAGATTCTAACACTTGCGCCGGAGAACCCATTAGAGGGAACGGAAGTGATGTCGGTAGGATATCCGAGGATTACGGACATCTTACAGATGGGCTTTGCGCTGCATTCAACCGTCGGGTCCGGTATGGTGAGTGGAATGGCTCAAGGCCGATCACGGGCGAGCGGGCGGCAAACGGGTTTTGTTCAAACCACAGGCATTCTGAA
>DATEPO010000149.1:0-7531 GCA_035273145.1 Nitrospiraceae bacterium | reverse complement strand
CCCTCCCGACGGACCTTGCTCGCCTTATCTGAAAGCTCTAAGATAAGTCATGTTTATAGGATTCAGGTTCTATGCGTAAAGCCATTTGGATAGTGAGCGTGCTTGCGGTCGCGATGGCGATCGGGGGATACGTGTTTTTTAGCGGGGAGCGCAAAGCGCCCATCCGTTATAAAAGTGCTTCTATTCAGCGCGGCGCCATTCTCTCCGCCGTGACGGCCACGGGATCGATCAACCCGATGACGACGGTTCAGGTCGGCAGTCAGGTGTCCGGCATGATCGAGAGTCTGCACGCAGATTTTAATTCCAGCGTGACCAAAGGGCAGGTCGTCGCGCGCATCGATCCCTTTCCGTACCGCGCCAAGCGTGATCAGGCATCGGCCAATCTCTCGAATGCAAAGGCCGTGCTCCTTAAGGCGAAAGTCGATCTCTCCCAACGCAAACGAGAGTTAGATCGCGTGCAATCTCTGCTGAAGCAGGAATTTGTCTCGCAAGCCGAGGTCGATGCCGCGCTCACGGCTCATGAAGGGGCCATCGCCACGTTGGCGGTGTCCGAAGCGGCTGTGAAGCAGGCGGCGGCGGTTCTGGAGGCGGCTGAATTGGATCTTACCTATACCGTCATTCGTTCTCCCGTTGATGGGAACGTTATTTCGAGGATGGTGGAGGTCGGCCAACGGCTCTCGGCCAGTTTCTCTATTCCGATGCTGTTTTTGATTGCTGAAGATTTGACCCAAATGCAAGTCGATGCGGCGGTCAGTGAATCGGATATCGGCGGCATGGCGATCGGGAAAGAGGCCACGTTTACGGTGGATGCTTACCCGGGAGTCCAGTTCCAAGGGCGGGTGCGCCAAGTCCGGAACGCGCCGGTCAGCGTCCAAAACGTAGTGACGTACGATGTGGTGATCGGCGTAGAGAATAAAGATTTGCGGCTGAAACCCGGGATGACGGCCAATGTGGCGATTGTAGTGGCCCACAAAGACGATGTGCTGAAAGTTCCGAATGCGGCGCTTCGTTTTATTCCCCCGAAATCGGCACTTACCACAAGAGTTGGTGGTCCAGAAATTCCAACTGTACCGTCCAGGGCCGAGGGCCGTGACGATGATCCACCCTCGGTCAAAAGAGTGTGGACGCTCAACGCATCGGGAGATCCCGAGCCCATTCCAGTTCAAGTCGGCATCTCGGATGGAAATGTGACCGAAATTATCGCGGATGGCCTCTCGGAGGCGGATGAAGTAATCATCGGTGTTGAAACATCGCGCAACGGCCGCAAACCGGATTCCTTGCCGCCCGGGTTCGGGTCAGGGCAGCAGCGGCGTCCGCGGGAGCGGGGAATGTAATGAGAAGGTTGAGGCTGAGGCTAAGGTCAAGACACCGCCAAAACTTAATCTCTTCCGCTTCCTCAACCTCAACCTCAACCTAGCCTCGCCCATCTTCTAGATGTCGCTTATCGTTTGCCAGGATCTCTGGAAGGTGTACCGACTCGGAGATGTGCGGGTTCAGGCGCTTCGCGGCGTGAGCCTTACCATCGAGCCCGGTGAATTCGTAGCGCTCATGGGGACCTCGGGATCGGGGAAGTCGACGCTCATGAATCTGCTTGGCTGTCTGGATACGCCGACGAAGGGTCATTATTGGTTGAACGGCCGGGATGTCGCCTCTGCCGGCCAGGACGAACTTGCCGACATTCGCAATCGGCAGATCGGCTTCGTTTTTCAAAACTTCAATCTGATTCCTCGCACCAGCGCCTTAGAGAATGTGCAGCTTCCGTTGTTCTACCGTGGGCTCCCGCTTCGAGAACAACGCACGCATGCAGCCGATGCATTAAACCGCGCGGGGTTGACAGGACGAGAGCAGCACTTTCCCTCTCAGCTCTCCGGTGGACAGCAGCAGCGGGTCGCCATCGCGCGCGCGCTGGTGGCGGGTTCGGCTATCCTCTTGGCCGATGAGCCGACCGGGAATCTCGATACCGAATCCAGCCGTGAGATTATGGCGATTCTGGCCGATCTCAATCGGCGGGATGGCTTGACGATTCTCGTCGTGACCCATGATTCGGATGTTGCTGCGTATACGTCTCGTGAACTGCTCATGAAAGATGGGCAACTGATTGCCGATCGGCATCGAATTCCGGCAGAGCTCCCGACACAATAGATGACATCATGCTGACTTTTATTGCCATGACCATGGTCACTGCATTTCGGGTCCTGGGCCGGAACCGGTTGCGGGCCGGCCTGACCATGCTGGGCATTATCATTGGTGTCGGCGCGGTCATCGCGCTGGTGAGCATCGGGCAGGGCGCCAAAGAAGCCGTTCGGGCGCAGGTGGCCACCATGGGCACTAATCTTATCATCGTCTGGCCTGGCTCAACCACGGTGGCGGGGGTCCGGAGCGCGCAAGGGGGGGCCGTGACGCTGACGGTGGCCGATGCGCTGGACCTGAAGAAAAAAGTCCCGCTGCTCGTCGACACCGGTTGGGCCAAGCGTGATGTGATGCAAGTCATTAACGGTAATAAGAACTGGAACGGCCCGGTGAACGGCATTTCACCCAGCTATCTGGCGATTCGGGATTGGTCGTTCACCGGCGGTGGTCCGATCAGCCAGGCCGATTTGGAAGCGGCGGCGCGTGTGGCCGTCATCGGGCAGACCATTGTTGACAATCTGTACGAGCCAGGGGAAGAGCCGGTGGGCTCGACGATTCGCATCAAGAACGTCCCGTTTCGGGTCGTGGGAGTGCTGTCTCCAAAGGGGCAGTCGGCACAGGGCACCGATCAGGATGATGTCATCTTTATTCCTTTCACCACGGCTGAGCGAAAGCTGTTAGGCACCCCGTTTCTTGGCATCGTCGGAGCGGTGTTTGGTTCCACCAGCCGGCTTGACGATCTGCCCGAAGCGGTCGATGGGATTCGAGAGGTACTGCGGGCGCGTCATCGTCTTCAGTCCGATCAAGCGGACGATTTCACGATTCGAACGCAGGTCGACATCGGCAAGGTGCAGGAAGGGGCGAGTGAAACGTTAACGGTGATGATGTTTGCCATTGCCTCCATTTCTCTGTTGGTCGGCGGCATCGGCATTATGAACATTCTGTTGGTGTCGGTCACCGAACGGACGAGGGAAATCGGTGTCCGCATGGCGGTCGGGGCGAAACGCCGCCATATTCTCATGCAATTTCTTATCGAAGCGATGACATTGGGTCTGCTGGGAGGCCTGATGGGAATTGTTTTCGGGATCGCGGGCGCGCGCGTGATGACCACGGTGGCAGGGTGGCCGACGATCATTGCTCCCGGTTCGATTGTCATCGCCTCAGTCTTCTCTCTTGTCGTGGGCCTCTTTTTCGGTCTCTATCCGGCGAACAAAGCTGCGAGGCTCAATCCAATCGATGCGCTGAGATATGAATAGAAGATCGTCGCGGCCGTTAATCGTTATTCGGTTAAACGTCAGCGTGAGGACAATTTCTTGATGAAACGGTTCACGATAAACAGTCTACGATTGTAGAGAGGCCAGTATGCGGAGCGTGAGTTCCATGGAGGGTGACCCGGTAGCGACATCCTTATACAGATGCAGTTCAAGCACGCGATTATCGTTGAGCCCTAACGCTTCGCACAGGGCATCTTGCGTGATTTTTAGTCCGCCATCAATATCGCGCCGAAGGAGCGAGGTGAAGTAGCAGCGAATCGACAGTGCGACATAATCCGAGCGTAGCTTCAGGAGCAGCGACTGTTTGTTGGTGGAATGAGCCAATGCGATGAGAATCTGTTGGCCGATTTCCAATTTATATCGGCGTCCCGCAGCAGATAAAATCCGCCGGCCGTTCACGGTTGCATACTGATGATTGATGCTGGGGGGGATCGGCAAGGTAATGGTCAGGCGGTCAGGCTCAATGATCGCAGGAGGCGGCGCCGGCGGGACCACCGTCATCTGTAAAACACGTTCGGGCGACTTCTTCCGGACACGAGGCACGCTCGTCGAACTCGGTATTCGCGTTGGTACCGCGCGTGAAAGAGAATCAGACGGACGATAGCTGGTGAGTCGAACGGGAAGCGGTGTATGGGGTGACGGCGGTTTGCGTGACAGCGGTGGCCCTCGTCTATAACAAGTTCAAAATCTTATTGAGGTTCTGTTCGTACTTATCTTCGGTGCGGCTGATGTAGCGCCGCCATTCGGCGGGATTCCAGACTTCCAGGCGATGGTAGAGGCCGACAATAATGATCTCCAAGTCCTCATCCATCGGGACGTGTTTGCGCAGGCGGCCCGGGATTAAAATACGTCCGGTCTTATCGACGTCCGATGTGCCCACCTCGGAGACAACAAAATGCATGAACAACCGGCTCTGATCTTCATCGAGTTTGGTCTTCGTGCGCTCCAAAACTTTTTCCCACTCGCTCGATGAATAGACCCACAGCGACTGATCGGTTCCTTTCAGGAAGACCACACTATTGCCCTCGAGCTCCAGCCGTTCCCGAATGGGAGAGGGGACAATGAAGCGGCCTTTTTCGTCCACCTTGCAGAGATACTCACCTGCAAACATGGAGGTGCCTCCTGAATAATAGAGATCGGTTTTGCCTAAGCAAAAGGCTCACGTGGGCTCATCGTATCAAAGGCGGAGAAAATGTCAAGACTTTCAATCGCAATGCGCTCACATCGCGTCGGATGAATCCGATTCGGCCATCCCGCTTCCGGCCTCTTCGAGCGCTTCATCAAAGTCGTCGCCCATGTCCTCTCCCATTTCCTGCCCCATCTTTTTCATGAAACGAGCCATGCTCTGAGGGTCGTTTTCATCGACATCGCCGAATTTGCTCGGATCGGCGAACGACTCCAGTCGAGCCTCTTCGGACTTGGGAGAGGCAAAACGAGACATCAGCCGTTCCAGGTTCGTGCTTCCGCAAAAGGTGCATGCCGCTGTGGAAGTTTGGCTCACGCTGAGCATCAGCAAGCTGGTCCGTTTTTTACAGTCCGCACAACGATATTCATAAATAGGCATAGTCTTCCTCGTTCAAAGAAGCGATCAGCTCTCAGTTGTCGGCTCTCAGGTCATTAGGAGAAATTTGCGCCCATTTTGCCGAAAGCTAACGGCTGAAGGTTATCAGCTAAAGTGTTCTGGCTAACGTGCAGACATACACCTCCGATGCCCCCGCCTTGCGGAGCGTTTTCGCGCACTCATTGACAGTTGTCCCCGTGGTAAACACATCGTCGATAATTAGAACGTGTTTTCCAGACATGTCTTGAGGGCGGCGCACGACGAACGCTCGTCGCAGGTTTTTCAATCGCACCGCACGGCTGAGGTCCGTCTGCGGGGCGGTCTCGCGTATGCGAATCAGGTTATCGTACGAGAGCGGAATATGTCTTGCCCGGCTCACTCCATCGGCCAGCAAGAGAGATTGATTATATTCCCGGTTCCTCAATCGAGTTGGATGGAGGGGAACCGGGATGATTACATCGATGTGAACGGGGTCGATCGTCGCTCGGTTCATCAACGCACCCAGCGCATCGGCCAACGAGACTTTCTTGTTGTATTTAAATAGGTGGACCGCCTCTTGAAGCGGCGAGGCATAGGGATAGAGAGACCACGCGCGAGTGTACGCGGGAGGGTCGCTTCGACACGCGCCGCACACATGATCCGGGCTGTGCTGAAGCGCGTAGGACGACGCAAACGGACGTCCACAGCGAGGGCAGGACGGACCACGTAAAGGCTCAATGCCGCCCCAGCAGGAACGGCAAAAGAACGGCACTGGGTCGTCGCTCAGCGCCGCGCTGCAGCATGCGCACTGGGCAGGCAAAATGACGTGGAAGAAGCGCCGTGCAACGGATACCAGCGTCATCGATGACCTCGCTGCTATGGATTTGTAAAGACCCGTGCGGCGAGTGTCAAGCGAGAGGATTTCGGTGAGATGAGGTCAATGGCTTAAATGCTGAGAAGGGAATCTTAGCCGGCGACTATTACAATATGAGGCATTGAGGCAGCCCACGATGACGCTGCACGATTCGGCGGGCTCTTCCCGTGAGAAGGCGGCGTAAACGACCCGCGCGTCGGCGCAGCCGGCTCTCCCGTGGCGGCGTCGGGCGGAAGAACAACGCCGGCACGCAGGCCGCTCTATCATGCGCCTTTTGAGCCTGCGACGGACAGTCCCCGCACATCGACGCCGCGTACGCCGTGAATCTTCTCGAGATCGTTGGCGATAGCATACTTGTGACTGAGGTTATCGATCTTGCCATTTAAGGTGACGGTGCCGTCGGAGACCCGGTACTCCAGGTCATCTAGATTGACGAGGGATGACGACTGCAAGTAGAACACCACAATCGCGCTCGATTTCGCGATCAGGGCGCGGGGTTCCCACCACTTTGATGAGGTTCACCACATCGACGACGCCCGGCACGGTCTGGGCCGACTTTTCCGCCGCTACACTATGAAGCGGTTTCTCCACCGATCCTTTCAGCGTCACGACCCCCTGGGTCACCGACACGTGAAGGCGTTTATTTTTGAGCACCGGCACGGTTTTAAATGTTTCTTCTACAGTCCTCTCGATGACATCGTCCCTGGTCGGCGTCGGCTTGACCAGAATAGCGTTTCGCAAGCCTTTGACGCCCTGGGTGCTCACGACTAGGTTATCGGCCAAAAACTTTTCTTCAAGCGTGTCCACGGTCCCGCCCAACGTCACCGTCCCGTCCTCGACGTGGACCTGCACGGTCCGTGAATCGATGCGGCCATCCATCGCGAGGCGCTGTTTAATTGCTGCCTCAATATCCGGGTCGGGGAGAGTAGCCGGGCCTCCTTTGAATCCCAGCAAAGGACCCAAGGTCAGGACCAGAAGAATCGATAGGATCGATAGTCTGACATTCACAATCACCTCTCCTCGTTGATCATCGCAGTCGTGCGCCTTATGCCGCTCGTGAGGCCCGTCCGCTGCCGGATTCAATCGGATCTCCGGCATCCCGGTTCTCCTCAGGAACCGCTCAGCCCTAAGTGCCGTTTGCATCGCTGTTAACCTGCGGGGTTGACTGAGACAAAACTGGAGGCCTCACCTCGCCTCAACAAGAGGAGCGCGTGCTCTCCGGGATCCAGTTTGCCCGCGATTCGTTCGAAATCCCGCACGCTTTTGACCGGCTGGCGGTTGATTTCCCGAATGAGATCCCCCGGACGAACACCGGCGCGTTCCGCCGGACTGTCGGGCTCCACGTCGCTGACGACGACACCCTCTCGCTGTCGCCGGAAGAAACCCGACCGCCCGTCCGGCGCCGGTTCAACTGCAATGCCGGCCAAGGCATGTTCCCCGCGTCCCTTCTCATCCTGCGGCTGCCGATCCAACCGGGCGGTATCCGGCGGCAACTCTCCGATCGTCAGCGTGACATCCTGCGACCGACCCTCCCTCAAGATTGAGAGCTTCACCGGCGTGCCGGGCGGCGTCTCTGCGACGAGCATGCGGAGCTGAGCGGCGTCCGCCACGGCTTGCCCGTTGTAGCCGGTAATCACGTCCCCTGGTTGCAGTTTCGCTTTCGCCGCCGGTCCCTTGTCCAGGACATCGGCGACCAAGGCCCCTGAAGTTTCA
>DATEPO010000148.1:0-6135 GCA_035273145.1 Nitrospiraceae bacterium | reverse complement strand
CTCGATGAGGTCCTGCTTTAGGTTCTGCGCCATGCACCCGAGCACACCGACGATCAGATTGCGTTGGCGTTTCAGCGGGTGAAGACGCGCCAAATGTCCGTAAACCTTCGTGTGTGCATTTTCCCGAATGGCGCAGGTATTGAGCAGCACGACATCTGCGGTTTCCTTATCACTTGTACACGTAAAGCCGGAGGAATTTAGCAGCGACCGCACCAGTTCCGTATCATATTCATTCATCTGACAGCCGAAGGTTTCCATGTGCACGCGGTAGGCGCGGCCGTTGTGTGAAACCGGGGAGGCCGGCCTCGAAGAGACGCGTGATGGCGGCAATGCTGACCGGCATGAAGAGGAGGGATCGATGAGGACCAGTTCAGGCGCCTTCATGCCACACACGCTCCGACAGCGAGTTCGTCCATGGCGCCCGTGATCGTGACCGTGCGAACGTCGTTTCTCAATGGAGCCGCGCTGGCCACACCGACCCGCAAATAATTGTGCGTGAGCCCTATCCACAGTCCATGATCCTGTCCTTCGAACAGCACGTCGAGTGAGCGACCCGTATAACCTTGAGCAAATGCCAAGCGTTTGGATCGAGACAGGGTCGACAGGGTCCGGCATCGGGTCTTGATCGTGGAAGGATGGAGTGTCGGCTTGATACGGAGAGCGGCGGTGCCCGGCCGCTTGGAAAAGCCGAATACGTGAAAATAGGCGAAGGGCAGATCCCGCGCCATCGAGAGGGTCTTGGCAAACTGGGACTCGCCTTCGCCGGGAAATCCGACGAGGAGATCGGTGCCCAGGCCAAGATCCGGGACACGAACGATCGCGCGCTCGATCAAATCCGTATAGTCTTTCGCAGTGTAGTGCCGGTTCATGGCGTGCAGAATTCCGTCGTCGCCGCTTTGCAGCGGAATGTGAAGATAGCGGCAGAGCTTGCGGGAAGTCGCCATATAGTCCAGCAGTTCGTCGGTCACCGTCGTCGGTTCGATGGACGAGATGCGGATGCGTTCCACGCCGGCAATCGTCTCCAGCCGTTGAATGAGATCCACCAACGATCGTCGGTGATCCTCGTAGCGTCCGATATTCACGCCGGTCAGCACCAGCTCGCGGTGGCCCCGTCCTGCCAGCGCCTCCGCCTCTCGAAGCACGTCGTCGAACTGACGGCTCCGTTCGTGTCCACGCGCAAAGGGAATGATGCAGAAGGAACACATGAAATTGCAGCCGTCCTGGATCTTCAGATTGGCGCGCACGGAGGGATAGTCGCCCACGCCGGGCATGACAAAGTCATCCCGATCGATCGTGCGCGTATGGAGGAGTTCCGCCGCCGGCTGTTTGCGCAACGTGTCGCGTGCCGGCAGATAGTCAGGCAGATTCATCTTGTATTGTCCGCCCACGATGAGATCGATCCCGGGAATCTGGCGTAGCGCGTGCGCGCCCGTTTGGGCATAGCAGCCCGTCACGGCCACGAAGGCGTGAGGGGAGAGCCGGAGGGTTCGACGAATCTCATAGCGACACACACGCTCGGCTTCGTCTGTAACCGAACACGTATTCAATACAAATAAGTCGGTCGGCTCACCGTACTCGACCACGTCATAGCCCTGCTGCTTCAGTCGATCGGCAAGAACGGCCGTTTCGGACTGATTCAATCGACACCCGATCGTATGTAATGATGCGCGCATGGGCCGCTATTATAGGAGACGCCTTGCAATCATCGCAAGCGAATGGCGCGCCGGTCAGCCTGGTCCCCCCACGCGCCCATCTACTTTCGCAGCCTGCTTCGGTGTGGCTTCGGCCCCCTGCTTTGGATTGACAGGATTTTGGAAGCTCGATATGATCCGTTTTAGAGAATCTGTACGCTAGTGGAGTGCATCATGCGACGAAGAGCCTGCTTTCTGCTCCTAGCCGTCTTGCTCACTGCGGTCTTCTCTGCCGATCTCGGTCTGACACGGGAATCGCTCCCGGTCGAGCCCGATGAGAGCTCTCGGCTCGATGAGCAATATGATCATGAGTCGCGCATGTTTTACATGTTGTACTCGCTGAAGGGGAACGGCGAGGTGGATTACGTCACGGCACGATCCGTACAGGATTATTCACGCAGCGCGTACGGCAATCCCGTCTACTACACCGAACGCTTTCCCATCCTGTACTACTGGAACCATACGATGTGGAACGATCCGGAGATGGACGGCGTGAACGGTAACGAACGGGTGTATCAGGAGAACATCGATTTTGATATCGGCCGCTTCAAGCCATGCACGTTTAACGGCCAGCCTTGTTGAGTACGATCGAGACAGAGTGTTCCTGCCATAACTTTTCTCTTTCTTGTTTCTTCCCTGGTCCTGCCGGCCTGTTACGCCGTGTCTGCTTGATCACCATGAGAACGCCCTGAGGTCTGGTGGCACTGTTCTCATCACTGAGTAGTTTCAAAAACCGCCGTCTCGCCGTGATGCTGCCGTTGGGATTTGCCTCCGGGCTGCCGCTGGCATTGACCGCCGGCACGTTGCAGGCGTGGCTGACGGTCGTCGAGGTCGATCTACGCACCATCGGCCTCTTCACGCTCGTCGGCCTGCCGTATACATTGAAGTTTCTCTGGGCCCCCGTCATGGATCGCTTTGTGCCGCCATGGCTTGGGCGTCGCCGCGGATGGATGATGGTGATGCAGCTCGCCTTGGTAGCCGGCATTGCGGCGATGTCGCTCATCGATCCGACGAAGACCCCGCTGCTGTTAGCGGCTATGGCCTTGCTGGTCGCCATGGCCTCTGCCTCGCAAGATATCGTCTTCGACGCGTATCGAACCGATGTGCTGAAAGCCACCGAACGCGGTTTCGGGGCGGCCGTGTCGGTCACCGGCTATCGCATCGCCATGTTGGTCTCCGGCGCCGGCGCATTGATCGTGTCGACCTATCTCGGCTGGTCACAAACCTATTTTCTCATCGCTGCGCTCATGTTGATTGGAGTCGGAGCCACGCTGCTCAGTCCGGAGCCGTCTGTCCCGGTCAACATTCCACGCAATTTTGGAGAGGCCGTCTGGCAGCCGGTCCACGAATTCTTCTCCCGTTCACCCGCGTTGATGCTGCTGTTGCTGATTGTGCTCTACAAATTAGGCGATGCCTTCGCCGGGTCCTTGACCACGGCCTTTCTAATTCGCGGCATGGGATTCGAGGCCGCTGAAGTGGGAATCGTGAATAAGGGACTGGGGATGGTAACGACGATCGTCGGCGCGCTGCTCGGAGGTATTTGGATGGTCCGCATGGGACTCTTCCGCTCCTTGCTGATCTTCGGCGGCCTGCAGGCGTTATCGAACCTGACGTTTATGCTGCTGGCCTGGACCGGCAAGAGTTATCCGATCATGGTGACGGCCGTCGCGTTTGAAAATCTTTCGGGAGGGATGGGGACGGCAGCGTTCGTGGCGCTGATGATGTCCTTGTGCGATCACCGCTATACGGCGACGCAATATGCCTTGCTCTCCGCCATGGCGGCCTTGGGCCGTGTCTTCGTCGGACCACCGTCAGGCTATGTCGTCGAGGCGGTGGGATGGGTGTCGTTTTTCTTCATCACGTTTCTCGCGGCGCTCCCAGGCCTGTGGCTCTTATGGTGGCTCCGGGAGTATTTCACCACCGGCCGACCCCAAACGTTAAAAGACGAATCGCCACTCCAAACCGAACCAGCTTAGTGCCTATTGAAAAAACTTTTTCAGCATAATCTCGCCCGAAGTGTTCCGATGACCGGATAAGACCCTGAACGTACGGGATGTTCAAAAAGGTCATCCGACGAGGCCGCAGGCGAAGCGAGCGCCGGAGGCGTACCCTCTGGGGTACGTTGAGGACGCTCGCGAGACGAGAACGAAGTGGGGGACCTTTTTCAACATCCCGTTCACCCTTTGAGACGCCGTTGCATCGCCAGGATAAACAACATCAACGCCGGCAGCGGCGCGAACAGAAACGGCACGACCCAGATGGCCAGATTCTTTCCGCGGACCCGTGCTTGGTCGAACATCCACACGCCGATCCAGAGCACCAGACCGATATAGTTCAAGATGATCCACCGCGTCGTGTGCATTTTCAACGTACTCGGGTCGCTGGGGGAAACTTGGAAAAAAAAGACTACGAGCAGAATGGTAAACGCGCTTAATAAACCAATCACCAGACGCTTGCTCCACACGTACATAGGACCTCCTTCACCAATCGATTATCGCATGGGGCGGAACATAGGCGAGCGGTCGCCTGCTTGTCAACGATGGCTGAGGAAGCCATCAGCCGTCAGCGTTCAGCACTCAGCGTCTGAGCGGATGTGCGACCGAAAAGAGTCCGAGCTGAAAGCCGATCGCTGAAGGCTGAAAGCTCATAGTGCGAGCAGCGCAACCGACCCTTGGTTCAACAGATGAAAATCAGTAACACCCTTCTGGTCATTCTCGTCGGTCTTTTGACGGTGTGCGTGATATTAGCGGCGACGAATCCCACGACGGACCAATACGGCCGCTTCCTGGACACGCAATTGACCAAGGCGCTCGCGCGCATGAAGCCTGACGACGCCAACTTGCAACAAAAAATCATGCGCGATATTCTGACGACGCAAGGGAAAAAGGTGATTGATTCATTGACGCGGTCAAACACCGTGCGCCGCGACTACGGATTGTTTAGTCTGTTTACCACTCGGGTGTTTCAGGTGGAAATCGCCGTGGTGGGGGTGGGGACGCAATTTATTCCGCTCGACAGCCAGGAAGAGCTCATAAAAAAGTTGGGCCGATTGATGCTCTAGACCAAAAGGCGATGCAAAAGCCGCTCTTCCGTCCTACAATTTCTGTTGATAACCAGCCTCGGAGTTGACCGCTCTCCGCTCTCTGTGCGACGATTTGTTTATCCACAGCCTTTCCCCTCTATTCACCGTCAAACCACAATATTTGGTGTTGACAAAATATCGGAATAGCTATATCTAGGCGTTCACCTGAATTTGAGACCTAACCGCCCATTCATTCAATGACCGATCCAATGACTGATGTAAGAGCCAACAACAGGAGGGATTGACGTGAGGATTGAACGCCGGTTCACGCGCAAAGGCCACAGTCCCTACGACGGGATCACATTCGTCAAGCGTTCTTCTGAAATCAAGAATCCTGACGGCTCGACGGTCTTCAAATTGGACCAGATCGACGTGCCGGAGCAGTGGTCGCAACTCGCCATCGATATCCTGGCGCAGAAATATTTCCGCAAGGCCGGCATTCCGCAAGTCGATGCCAATGGGACTCCTTTGACCGGGAGCGATGGAAAGCCGGTGTTCGGTGGAGAGCGCGATGCCCGTCAAGTGTTCCACCGGCTGGCCGGATGCTGGATGCACTGGGGCAAGACTCATTCCTATTTCAACACCGACGAGGACGCGCAAGCCTATTACGACGAAATGTGCCACATGCTGGCCCGGCAGATGGCCGCGCCCAATTCGCCGCAATGGTTCAATACCGGATTGCACTTTGCGTACGGCCTCTCCGGCCCGGCGCAAGGCCATTACTATGTCGATCCCATCACACGCCAGATGGTGAAGGCCGCCAATGCCTTCGAGCACCCGCAACCTCATGCGTGCTTCATCCAATCCGTCGACGACGATCTCGTGAATGAAGGCGGGATCATGGATCTCTGGACGCGCGAAGCGCGTCTGTTCAAATACGGCTCGGGCACCGGAACGAATTTCTCCAAGCTGCGTGGCGATGCCGAGCCGCTCTCGGGCGGGGGCCGGTCCTCCGGACTCATGTCGTTTTTGCGGATCGGCGATCGCGCCGCGGGCGCCATCAAGTCGGGCGGGACCACGAGACGCGCCGCCAAGATGGTGTGCCTGGACCTCGACCATCCGGATATCCAAGAGTTCATCGACTGGAAGGTCATCGAAGAGCAGAAGGTGGCGGCGATGGTCACCGGCTCGAAAATCTGCGCACAGCGGCTGAATCTCGTGTTGAAGGCCTGCCACGTGCCGGACGGCAACGGCGGCATGAAGGTCGATACGGACATACGGACCAATCAGGAGTTGAGAAAAGCCATCCGGGAAGCGCGCCAAAGCTTTGTGCCTGAAGCGTACATCCAGCGCATGTTCTCCTATGCCAAAGAAGGCTTCACGCACTTTGTCTTTCACGAATACGATACGAACTGGGACGGG
>DATEPO010000147.1:0-15792 GCA_035273145.1 Nitrospiraceae bacterium | reverse complement strand
CAGTCCTCCTTCTACACCGGGTCTTCAACCCGGTCGTGTACCGGAGTCTTTCTTTCCCTGATGCCGTCCGCGATGAAGCCGCTTATTTTAGGGGAACTTTGACGCTAATGGCGCCGCCCAGCTCACCTTCTTTCGCGCCTTCCTTCTTATAACCGGAAATGTCGGGCTGACCTTTCGGCTCTCCGTGGCAGCTCAAACAGGCCTTCCCATAAAATAACGGCAATAACAGGCGGAGGGATTTTCCATCGGGTGTGGTCTCACTTATTGTTTTCTCGCCTTGGCGGGGATACGAGGCATCGGCAAACTTTTTCAATACCGCGGCTTCATAGTCGTCTGCTTTATTTTTGGGATTTCGCAGCAGGGCGTCCGTCGTCGTCTGCTTCAGGTACACGCCGCTGTTCTCAGTGAATTGCGCAGCGGCCTGTGTGCCGTAGTGGGCCGGTGTAAACCCTTTAAACGCCGTCCCCTTCTTATTGATCGTCTCTTGATTGTTGGCCACAGATGTCTTCGACGAAGCGACGAGCGCGGGCAGCAGAGTTTTGGCTTGCTGAGGGATGTTCGCCCCGGCCAAATTCGCAAGATCGACACCGGATCGCTCTTTAAATTTTGCCTGCAACTGCTTCTCAAACACGTCCGGAGTAAATCCCTTATCCCCTTTATCCTTGTCGTTAATAAGCGCTTGATTCGCTCCCACGACCACTCTGCCGGAGTCAAGGAGGATGGCCAATAGCCGTCCCGTCTCTACGGCTTCAGGATTGGCCAAGGCTGACAGAGGGACAAGCGCACCTGTAAAGCATGCCACCACCGCCATCGTGAATGAACGGATTGTATACTGCATGGAGACCTCCTGTAGGTGATGTGAAGGCCGATTCAGGACGATCAGTCTATTTCAACGCGTCTAGTTCTGCCAGCTATTTTTAGGGGAGAGCGACAATGAAGGTTTTTCAAGATGTGGTGGGAGGCTGGGACTCCTCTCCCCTTCAAGTGAAATCCAGAAAATGGACCATTGTCATACAGTGGACTCGGACTCAAAGGAATCGGGCAAGTGTATGGAGGGCAAATCGTCAGGAGCGTTTCCGGGGCGCCTGTTTCTTGGATGGTTTCGTATCTTCATGGGTGCGGCGTAGTTGAATGAGGGACTCCTGCGCTCCTGTCTGAAATTTGAACCGGCAAGCCGTGCCTCCCTTCACCATACAGTCCTCGTGGAGGACAGGACGTTGCACGACCTGCTCCAGCAGGGCGAGATCGAACTGGCATACGTCAGGAAATCGGCTCGCAAGGTGATGAAAGACGCAATTCGTGGCCTCGATGGACGGCCATGCGTGTCCTGAATCTTCCCGCATCGTCGATTCATAACCAAGATCGCGCATCACGCTCGTCATCTGTTTGATTCGCTCCGCCGGTCCACCTGCGATATCGGGAAGCTGCGCGCCGACTCGTTTCCCCATCTCTATAAACCGTTGCCGTAATTGCTCGGGACTCGTCTCATCACGAAGGGATTCGATCAGAAGTTCCGAAAACCATGAGTACTTGCGGGGAAACAGCTCGTGGCCTTTCGGCGTGAGCACGTACAACTGCTCCGGCCTGCCCCCCGTCGGATTCGTGACCCCTTTGGCCACCAAGCCTTCAAGTTCGAGCGACGCTAGATGCTGTCGCACCGCATTGCGCGAAATATCGAGCTGTTGAGAGAGTGCCTCCACGGTCAACCCGGTTTTGTTTGCAAGAAGAAGCTTGAGCAGATGTTGCTGGCGATCGCCGTATGCTGAAATCACCCAGGCACCTCAAGAAATGTCATAAACCATCTGCAGGCTACCACGGGAATTTTACTATTGTCTACTTTAGACATATATATATTGACAAAGTGGAGTTGGCATCGTATTCTTCGCCCGTTGCAGGAGGCTCACCGTTCACTTTTATCAATGGAGGTTTTATGAGTCAGCTCATCCGTCAATCTGTGGCCGTTCTACTCTTCGCCGTCGTGACCTTGGGAGGCTGTGCACACCAATCGCCGACGGAGGGCAATGCCAACCCCGTCCGTGTGGCGGATACGAAGGCTGCCTTGCGTGATCTCTGGGCCGGACACATATTCTGGATTCGAAATGTCGTCTTGGATAACGCGACGAACAATCCGGCGGCACGGGATGCCGCCGAGAAGGAAGTCGTGGCCAATGCAAAACAAATTGCCGGCGCGATCGCGCCTTTTTATGGTGAAGGGGCATCTCAGAAGCTCTTTACCTTGCTGGCGGGTCATTATGGCGCGGTCAAAGAATATTCCGAAGCCACGATCGCCGGCAGCAAGCGCCAACAGGAAATGGCCCTCGCGCATTTAGCTTCGAATGCCGACGAAATCGCCGTCTTCCTGAGCGGAGCTAATCCCAACCTGCCGAAAGATACGGTGCGTGGCCTGATCGCGGCGCATGGTGCGCACCATGTCGCTCAAATCACTCAGTTCCAGGAACAGGATTATGCGCATGAAGCCGAAACGTGGCAGGCCATGCGGCAACACGTCTACGTCATTGCCGATGCATTGACCACCGCGTTGGCGAAACAGTTCCCCGGCAAGTTTGCCTAACAACGTGGCGGTATGGGCCTAACTGCTGTGAGAAAGTATGGCGCTTCTAGATTGAACAGCACTAATGCCACAGTCCGCGGCTCACATGAGCCGCGGACTTCTGGCTTCAGATTTTCACAGTCCTATAACGGTGAAGACGATTGTCGGTGCCCTTCTATCATCAACTTAAAAGCCTCACTCCGTCTTTCCTTTTTTTAAAAACCATCCCGTGGGTAGCCTTGCTATCTCACGCCCCTCGTAAATTTCAGACCGATGTGAAATCAACAGCTGAAGAAATCTTCCATTGTTTTAAGAGTGAAGCTCGCATGAAGATATCCATTTGTCTCTCGATGAACTCAACGAGACGGTGAGGGGACTCATAGACGATTAGCTCCGAGGTCTCCTACAAGACGATCCAGTCATCCAGATCAAAGGCTTGCACTGACTATGCCAGCGCCGATCTTGACTGAGGCATCGTATGACGGTAACATTATCGATCGATAGTTGGTAAGGAGGCTTGACATGGCGACGATTACAATTTCAACGAAGTTCCAAATTGTCATCCCCAAAGAAGTCCGAGAGAAGCTTCACTTAAGTCCCCAGCAGCGCTTACAGGTGGTGGAAAAGGGCGGGGTCATCACCTTAGTACCTGAAGTGCCGCTCAAATCCCTCAAAGGTGCGCTCAAAGGGATGTCCAAATCAGACATCCGCGAGAAAAAAGACCGGCTGTGAGGATCGTGATGGATTCCAGCGGCTGGATTGAGTTCTTTACAGATGGACCGCGCGCCGAACGATATGCTGCCTATCTCGCCACTCGGTATCAGATCGTCACGCCGACCATTGTCCTCTACGAAGTGTACAAGAAAATCAAACGGGAGAGAGGAGAAGAGGCCGCCCTCTTGTTTGCCGGACGGCTTAGTGCAACCCATGTAGCTCAACTCACGGAATCGATCTCATATTTAGCTGCAGATTTCAGTCTGCGACACGGCTTGGCCATGGCCGATGCCATCGTGTATGCCACTGCAAAAGACCAAAGAGCCACGGTGATTACGGGCGATGCGGATCTGAAGGACCTTGAGGGCGTGATCTACATCGTATAAGAAGCGAACGCGCCATTTTATGTATGGATAACAAAATTGTTGACCCCGTCTTCTCCTGGCTACCCGGCCGAGCGGTTAAGCGATCCAGTACTCCAACGGCTGATTGCGCCTAGGCTGCTCTACTGCAGCGGCCCTTCCCATCTCATGCCGGTTCGGCTACCATGCTCGGGCATTCCTGACGCTGCGGCAGGTTACCATAAGGAGGAATCCCATGAGCAAAGGCGAAAATAAGCGGAAAGAAACCAAGAAGAAGCCGGCCAAAACGATGGCGGAAAAAAAGGCTGCGAAGAGAGAGAAAGGCAGGTAGGCTTACCCTCCCCACGATGGCCAATGAAAGGGATCGGCCTCATGCCGATCCCGCCGCATTGGCTTCCCCGCATCTTCCCCTGTCCCTTCAATAAAAAAGCGCGCGGATCATCCTGAGCAGTGAACCGTCTATGGTAGAGCCAGAGAGTGGACCTAGCACAAAAGTGTTGACGATATTTCGGCAAGGAGGGCTTATGAAGAATGAAGGCTAGGCATGATGCATGATGTGGTGCACGATAGCGCCCAAAGCCGCTCCAAGGAAAAGGCCCAGTTCAGCCAGGACGATCAGCACTGTGATCGCGGCACCGGCAAACAATCCGAGGATGGGCATCCCTACGGCAGCCAGAAGTACCCAGAGTCCGGCGGCTACGATCAGCGCCGGAAGGACCGCGGCAACCATCGCGCGCCCGAGTGAGCCCACCAAGTAACCTCCGACGAGTCCGGCGATCAAGCCATTAACACCCGGGATAAAGAACAGTGCGAGAGAGAGAACCACCATCCATATCGCGCCCATGACAATGCCGGCATGGTGATCCAAAGATGGAGTCTGTCCTGTCGAAGCATGTTCTACTAATCGAGGCATGGCCGTTTCTTTCGATTCTTTGCCCTTCTGTCCGGCACACCGCGTAAAAAACTTTCGGTCGGTACCGGACTGTGCCACATCGAGTCACGTTGTCAGGGTCCGCGCCTTTGGGCGCGATCCTGCACTTCACTCTGAAGCTTGTGACTTTTTTCTTGCACCGCCTTTGCCTTGTTTTTGGCCACGAGATGATTGTCGGCCTCAATGGCTGTCTCGACTTCGGCCAGAGTACGGTTCAGCTCGCCGGCTTCCGCCTTGAGTTCATCCGGAACTTTTCCCAGGGGACTCTCGGTTGCCTTCTCAGTCTGCTCCACGAGCTCGCGCACCTCGTGAACCGCCTCTTCCGCCTGTTCCCTCTCCTGTAACGCGGCCGCCTTCGCATCTTCCTTCCGCTTCTGAGCTTCGGCGATGATCCGGTCTCCTTCAGCCTGCGTCTCTGCCAGGAGGCTATTGGCCCGACTGTAGTCGCGGCGAAATTCCGAGAGCTTGTATTGTGCCGAGATTTCTTCCTTCGCAGATTCCAGTCTGGCCTCCAAGGCGTTAAAGTCGTCGGGCAAGTAAGTCGGTGCGCCGACGTTTCGGGCTTGTTGAACGGCCTTCTCTGCGGCCTGCTGCCCCTCGTGAGGCGCCTTGGCACAGGCAACGGTAAACCACAGCATGACGAAGACTATGCATGCCAGCCACTTCTTGTGTCTAACGGAATTGTCCATGGGGCACCAGACGCTCTTAAGGATGCATTCCTCTATCCCTTCCTAACTCTAACGTCGCCCGGCTTATCGGCGCAAGGCAACGCAACAATACTGACACAGCGAGTCCCTCATGGATGACGTCTCGCAGAGAAAATAACGAAGATAACGTTGCCACCGGTACAAAACACACTGTGCGTGACTGAGATCGGGTGTGGTACAACAATTCGGCGGCGCATCAATTTGTTGACCGCCGACAGGGCAGTGGCTGGTGCCGAGAAAACAAAGGATTCGTACCATGAAGGTTCTTTCCGTAAACGTCTCGCAGCTTGCGACGCTCGCATACAGAGGCCGATCAGTGACGACCGGCATCTTCAAGACGGCGGTCGGCCATCGAGTCGTGGTGGGGCGCATGAACCTCGAGGGCGACCGACAGGCCGATCTCTCCGTCCATGGCGGAGCTGATAAGGCGGTCTATCTCTATCCATCCGAACACTACGCGACGTGGGCGCAGGAACTCGGACGAAACGATCTCACGTTCGGTCAGTTCGGGGAGAATCTCACGGTCGAGGGCATGTTGGAAGAGACGGTTCACATCGGCGACACGTTTCGCGTCGGAAGTACGCTGCTCGAAGTCACACAACCGCGTGTGCCCTGTTACAAGCTGGGACTGAAGATGGGCTCGGCTCAGTTCCCCAAAAAGTTTCTGGCTAGCCGCCGCACCGGATACTACGTGCGCGTCCTCGAAGAAGGGAATGTCGGTGCGAGAGATTCGATTGAACGCATCACAACCGACCCAGAACAGATGACCGTTCGGCAAGCGGTGCATCTTGCATTCTTCGAGCAGGAGAATGTGGCGATGCTCGAAAAGGTGCTCCGCATCCGGGCACTGTCACAGGAATGGCGCGGCATGTTTCAAGAACAATTGACGACGATCACTTCGGACAAGATTCCGGATCGTCTCAGTGCTTTTTCTTTCCAGAAGAAAAAGGATCAGAAGACGTCCTGAAGAAGGCTGCTAGTAAGGCCACCCGAAGATCAACAGTGGTGGCTTCGGAGAGTTGCGCATGCGCCTTTAAAAGGTCATGGATTGAATCGAAAGAGATGGTATCGGATCAGATGCTGGGAAACCTATGCGCGGCGAAATTACATTGAGCCTACCTCAACAACTCTATCGCTGCTTCTGATGGAATGCCGGAACAGCGGCTCTAAGAGTACGTTCATTCGGCCTGGCACTAATGCATGCTGTCGCGTGCACACCGGCACGTGTTCATTCATGCCGATACCATGCGCACTGTGAGCGTCAATCCGTATGGGGCGGAATAGCTACTTCCGTTGGCAGGAGGGGCAATAGAAAGAGCTTCGTTCTCCAATAAGCTTCCGCACGGTCTTGCCGCACGCATTCGGGCACGGCATACCGGTCTTGTTGTAAATGAGATGGCAGCGTTTGTATTGGCCTTCGGTTCCATCAGGGGCGATGAAGTCACGGACGCTGGAGCCGCCATGCAAAATCGCCTCGGCCAGCACGTTCTGCATCACATCATACAGACACCGAATGGCTGGTGTTCGTAAACCGGCGGCGAGGCGATAGGGGTGCAGTTTGGCGCGAAAGAGGATTTCGTTCGCATAAATGTTGCCGATACCGGCGATGACTTGTTGATGCATGAGAAGCGCCTTCAAACGTCCTCGCCGTCCTTTCACCAGGCGATGGAACTCTTCCCACGGTACCGACAGTGGATCGCAACCGAACCGCCTTGTTACGAATCGGTCTAAGCCGGATCGATCCAAGAGGTATATGCGACCGAAACGCCTGGGATTCCAATAGCGCAGTTCGGGCTCTGATGAGCCATCCAGAGACAGGACGACGTGCGTGTGTTTCTGAAATCGAGCCGACGGTTGAAAGAGGAGCAGGCCCGTCATGCCGAGCTCTGCGATGAAGTAGCGGCTATGGTCCCCCCGCGTAAAGGTCAGCACCACACTTTTGCCTCGTCGGTCCACCGCCGTGATTTGGGTGCCTCGATACCAGTCGAGCGTCTCCAGACCCTGACGCACGATGTCCGGGCGTCCAATCCAGCTATCTTTCAACACTGCGCCCAGAATCCGGCTTCGAAGTTGGCGACTGACGACTTCCGCTTCGGGCAGTTCAGGCATGGGGAGACCGTGGCTCAAGATGAGCGATCAGATCGCAGAATGTTGTGGAGAGGGCCTCTTCAAAGGTCTTCATTGACGCGTAGTGCTTTCGAACCGTCAGTTGATTCCGGGGAGAGGGATGCGGAAACGCAAGCACCTTGTAGACTGGCGTGTGCCTCATCTGATCTCGGGAGGAATGACTTACTTGTCTGACCGCTGCGGCGGCGGTTTTTCCAAACGTCACAATCACAGAGGGCCGCAGAATGTGAATTTCTCGACTGAGATAGCCAATGCAAGCGTGCACCTCACACCGCCGCGGTGAACGGTTCGAGATCGACTTGCGGCCCGAAGCCGGGTGGCATTTTACGACATCCGTCATGTAGAAGAGATCTTCCAAATCTCGATAGCGGGGGTGTGCGACCTGACTCAGCGCGCGCCGAATCAACATTCCGGCGGGACCGGTGAACCGCCGCCCCTGTTCCCAGCTCTTGTAGCCGGGCGCCTCCCCTACCAACAAATACCCCGTGCAGCGAGTCCCGTAGGCATCGGATTGAAATTGTCGCCACGGGTTCATCGAGGAACAGAGCCGACAGGCTGCGATCTCACTCTGCAGTCTGGCGAGTGAAGAGGCGCGCCGACGCTGTAAGATGAGAGCAATCCCAGAAGATGGTTCGGCCTGGATCAATTCAGTGACCTCCTTGTGACGCAATGGCCGCCGACTCATCCGCCATATTTGACACACGTTGCAGACTGAGTGCAACGGTCGCTATACTGCCTGAGTGAGTGTGTGTGTGCTGTGAGGAGAGGACGGAATGATGCGACAGATGACGGTCGAACAGGTCGAATCACGACTCAGCACGATTCAGTGCCCGATTTGCAAAGCCAGCTCATTTTCAATCGATCGCCGGAGCATGCAACCGGATGGCGAGTGGAAAGCAGGTTGCATGAAATGCCGCTACTCTTTCCCCGTCCACACCGATATGGAGTTTTATGAGCGAACGCAGCCCGATATTCCTTATCATTTGAAGAGCATCCCGTGCCCCAAATGTGAGGCGCATGGAGTGACGCTTGATTTCCGGATCGTCCTCTCGGTCCGTGAAGCCTTTTACTTCGTCACCTGTCATTCTTGTGGCCATGCATTCCCGGAAAAGTCTTCGTTGGAATCATTTGAATAGCGTTTGCGCGCGGCAACTGGTGTATACTACAGATATGGCTGATACGACTAGACAACAGCCGGAACCCTCGAAACGGCAACCTGAGCAGGCCGAGCAGACAGACCAGGAGCCAAAGGCCAGAAAACAAATCCCGCTCGTCTCGGTTCCCAACGATCGAGACATGATGGCCGAGGAAATGGCAGAGCTGTTCGACGAAGATAAAGTCACGCACAAGCACGGCAGCTCCGAACCCGAAGCTGACTGAAATTAAACCGACCGAATCATCCGCACGGATGTCGTTCGTTTCACCCGTTCGATACTTCCGGGGTTCTTCTGTTCTAGTCCACTGATGCGGACAATGGCTCCTCGATGCCACTCGCCTACGGAAGCATTGCTTTCCACTTCGTCACGATCTAAGCGGCCTACTTCTGGGCGGCCTGTTTCGTTGCACAGCCAGGCCCGGCTATCTCCCTTCAACACCCTCAGTTCGCTCACGACTCGAAAGACATCCTGATTTCGAGGCACGATGGTGGCGCCATCTTTTCGAAAAATAGCGTACGAGAATTTCAGCGCGTCCTTGATCAATCCCACTTCTCGGTCGATCGCGGTAGTCCACGGCGGTGGAACCCACGGACGTTCTTCATGACACCAGTCCTCTTTTTTAATCAGCGCGGGGCACGAGTGTTCATGTAAGCAAGGACTGTAGATCGTGCAGGCCTGAAGCATGAGCAGTCGGTCTCTGACAGAATGAAGATGACGGGTCGTCTGTCTCAATGCCGGCTCGATAATGATCAAGGCGCCATGAGGGTGAAGTCGTTCAAGGAGCATTTGAATCATTTGGACCTGTTGCTGAACTGAATCGTCGACTGTCCGATATAATTCGTTGAGCGTATTGGCCATGACGATGACATGATAGGGATTCGATTGATCGATGGACCTGATCCAGCTATTGCGTTCAAGGTTTGCATGCACACAATGAAGCCGAGCAGACTCCGGTGCACCGATCCGGCAGTAGGCATTCCACAGGGCCTGTGCCTCATCGAGGGCTACCTGCACGTTATCGACCGCAGTCACCTCGATCCCTCGCTGCCGGCCGGAAGACCGTTGCATCCAATCGAGGGCGGCGAGTGAGGCGGTGCCTGGGCCGCTCCCAACATCAAGTACCCGAAGAGGACCATTTTCCTGAACGCTAGGGATCTCTAGATCACGTTCTGAAAGTTCGTCCAATAGTGTTTGAACCTTGGCGGCATTGACAGGTAGGAAATACGATACGTAGGCGCGCCGCAATCGCTCATCGGCCAGGTATTGGGTCTTAAGCTTATGCCGGTCTCTGGTAAATAACCTGGAAAGTTCCCCCACATGATGAGACAAATCCTCCAAGCTCTGGCGATCACGCTCATTCCAGCCTTTCCAGCCGATTCGCGTCGAGAGAACTTGAAGGAGTGTCGATGAAAGGACGTGCTGAATTGGCATTGTGTTGACCGTCAGAAAGAGGGTGGTGTATTCTGACTGACGAAGAGGTGACTAGCAATGACTGATCCTATTATGCAAGCGTATCTCGAAGTCGAACGCACGATGCGCCAATACAATGACGTCTTGGAAGCCCAGGTGCTGGCGCTTCGGTCATCCGAATCGTCAGATCCTACTAAACTCGAACGACTCACACAGGGCGCGAAAGCGATGCGTGACAGCAGCTCGATCTATCTTTCGTATGCCAAATTTGTCGCCTACGGCATGCCGGATAGCGAAGAACTGGTCGAGGGAGATCTGCAGAGCTGATCCGGCCCAATTATTATATTAAAGCTGGTCCAAAAACAAAGAGCCCGTCCGATCTCCCGGACGGGCTCTTGTGTCTGTAGCACTGACGACGGTCAGATATTCTGCATGAAATGGGTCACGGCCGCCGGATCGACATCGGTCCCCATGATCGCCGAGAGGGGCACGTTGGTAGACTTTTTTCCCGTCAACCCGGACTCCACCTCATCGACAATTAACTCCACCGGCATGGATTGGCCTCCATACACATGCGGCCCGGCAATAATCTTCGCCTTGGAATGGCCGTAGATTGCCGTGGCCACTTCCTTCGCCAACCATCCCACATAATTAAACTCCGGGATGACAATCAGCTTGGTGTCCTTGCACAGTTTCCGCAACTCGTCCGTGGGAAACGGCCTGAGCGACCGAACTTTGATCAAGCCGACCTTGATGCCCTTTGCGGCGCAGAGCCTTGCAGCTTCGCGGGACTGCGCTGCGGCACTGCCTGACGCGACGATCACGGCATCGGCATTCTCCATGTTCTCAGCGGAGAGCAATCCGCCCATATATTGATTGATGTACTTGCGCGATCGTTCGACAGCGGCCCACACTTCCTGTTGCCAGACGGCGTGAATGTTATACGCCATAAAATTCGATTTCTGAACGGGGGCATCACGTGACAATCGAGCAGGGGGATTTTCGGCATCAAGCACAGGCACCGCGCCACGCCACGCTTCTCGCGGCGGCAGCTTCATACTCCGATCTTGCATATGCACATAGCCGCGCGCATGGGTGACGAAGAATCCGTCGCAGCAGACGCCGACGGGAAGGGTCACATCATTTTTTTCGCTGATGATAAAGGCCTTCATCGTAAAGTCATACATGTCCTGCTGATTCTCAGCATGAAATACGATCATGCCGCAGTTGAGCAGATAGGAGATCTCAATATTATCGGGCTGAATCGCCAACGGCGCATTCACGACGCGACAGGTGAACATGCAGACTGCCGGGAGGCGATGGCCGGGCCATGAGGCAATGGGCTCGATCCCACGTAATGTTCCAGGGCCGGCGGTGGCCGTGTAGCATCGAACTCCGGATCGAGAGGCGCCGGCAATGGCCGACATCACACCGTACTCCTCTTCACCCCGATAGTACTCTTTCACGTAGCCTTCACCATACAGCACACCGATCAACTGCATGGTCTCGCTCTGCGGGGTGATCGGATAGGCGACCGCGAAATCGACGTTCGACCGGCGCACGGCTTCTTTCGCAGCCTCACTCCCGGTAATGAATTCCCTTTTCCTTGGGGCTTCCAAAAAGAGATATTCCGGGGTCACGACCGTCTGTTTCTTGGCTTCCGCGTGAGGATCTTTCTTGCCCTCGACTTTTGGCACCGCGACGCTCGTGATCGGGTCACCTTGCGGGTTAGTTTTGACTTCGGTTTCGAGGGATTCGCTCATAATTCCACCCCTTTGCTCAATCGGTGGCGTAGCTCTAAGCTTCGCGCTTCATCTGTTCTGCGTTGTGGCCAAATGCCGCTCCTCCGGCAGCGCCGGTTGCGCTCGGCATAAATTCCAATGGATTCGTATGGGTCTTGCCGCCGTACACCTTCGACTGAGTCCCCGTGAAACGGACATTTTCTCCATTGTCCGGCAGTTTGATGCCCATTTCTTCCCGTATACGCTTGAAAACCTTGGCGACACGTTGGAGCTTGGCGGTGTCAGAATCACGAATGGTGAGCATCGCATCTTCATGGCCTTGTTCGGCGCAGATCGCCATCGTGCAGCAGTTCGTCCCCGCCCGAATCATCTTCAAGGTGAGATTCGCATAATGGCAATGGACCCCGACAAAAATACACGCTTCGATCTTATTGCCCCAAATCGTCAGATTAGGATGGTTCGGATTGATGACTTCTTCGGGGTCGATCTTTGGATACTTCGGTCGGTAATCCGGCATGGGAATAATCATGACATTTGGAATCTGTGCAGCGATCTCCAAAAGCGCCTTGGCTTTTTGCACGGCATGCTCATTCCACGCCCACAAGAGCATGGGACCTGGGAACAGCGTGGCATTTGGACTGGTTAACATCACGCGGGCCATCTCCTCGATCACCTTCTCTTCTTGTGGCTCGAGGATGCCATACATCAGCCCCTCGCCTGGATCCGGCAGCATAACGCCCAATTGCGCCGCCGACGGAGGATGGAAACCCGCTGGGCCTGGAGTAATAATTCGTTCCGGTTTTTGCTTTGTCGTCTCCACTCTACGCCCCTTTATCCAACCATTGGACTGGCAAGAAGCGCCGTGGTCGTCTTCTCACCATACGTGATGTTGTCGGTAATCGCCGCCTTTGGCAGTTGATCGATCATGATCATCTTGATCGCCTGGTGCTTAGCCATGTTGTCGCAGACCCATACACACTGTGCGCATCCCTTGCACCGATCGACAGCCACATAGGCCGAGCCATACTTATAGCCCTTGTCCTTCCCGGCCTGTTCGTTGTATTGGATGGTGTTGGCTTCCGGGCAGTATTGCGTGCACAGGCGGCAACTCGTTGCCGCACAAATATCGACGTTGATATCCGCTACTAAATACATGCATCCCTCTCTGACCCAGTAAGAAATTACACTCTGGCAGCCGCTGCGTCCTCTGCTTTCTTGGCGGCCTTGCTGATTTCATCCCACCCGTTTTTCGCGGCAAAGTCCCATCCGGCTTGAATCACCGCCACATTCTTATCAATTAATTCCTGTTTTTTCTTAAACTTCCGCTCGACGACGCTGTCCAGAGCCGCCGTTCCGCCGGACACGACGAACCCCTTCCCGAGGAAACGGTCCTTCACCGCCTGCGAAAGCGCTTCAATCGTCGTTAAGCCGGTGATACAGCCGATGGCTCCCATCAATGCCATATTGGTGGCCAAATCCATTCCTGCCACTTCAAGCGACAGATTGGTTGCCGGGAGGTAATACATGCGCGCGCGGCGTTCTTGAAGTTCAGCGGCCTGGTCGCGATGCAACTTCATCGGACCGTCATTGTTAATCAAGCACACGCCGTCTTCCTTCAATCCGAAGTAGAATGGCATCGTGTAGGACTTGCCATGCGTGATGACTTGAGGGTGGAAGATAATGATGATGTGCGGAAACGTGATCTCGCCAATCTCATAGATCGGTTCATCCGAGACGCGCACATAGCTTTCAACCGGAGCCATACGCTTTTCCGATCCATAGAACGGAACAATCGTACTTTCCCCTCCAGCATTGATCACCGCCGTGCTCAAAATGTGTGAGCCGGTAACCACGCCCTGTCCACCGACTCCTGCCATTCGGATGTTAAAACGCTTCGCCATGGCTTTCCTCCTTACGGGCTCGATCTTCGAACGCTTCCTCTGGTTTTTGGCCTTACGCTTTCGGAATGGCTTGAGTCGCGGCCGGTTTCGGCAAGAACTCTTTATAGCCGTAGCGCTCGCCCAGATACTGCTTCGCCTCATCGGTGTAATATTCGGTGAACGCATATCGGTCGTTTTCAACGTTTTTGGCGTCCTCCATCACCTTATCGGTGGGAATCGCATACTCGATATTGCATGAGGTATAGGCCTGAATGTAGGTAGGACCGACTTCGCGCGCAATCAATACGGCTTTCTTGATGACACTTTCCACCCGGCGTGGATTATTAGGAACCACGGTGGCCACATACGCGCAACCCGCCACTTTGGCCATGGAGACCATGTCCATTTTCTCGAACTTTTTTCCGAGCGGAGCCATCTTCAAGACCGCGCCGCGGCTCGTCATACCGCTCTCCTGACCGCCGGTATTGCCGTATACTTCATTGTCCAACATGATGGTGGTAAACTTTTCCTTGCGGAACCAAGAATGCAAGGTGCATGAAAATCCGATGTCCGCCATACCGCCGTCGCCGACCATCACGACAACGTCTTTCGGCTTATCACCAAACCGCAGTCTCAAACCACGAGATAGTCCGCTTGCCACACCGTTTTGATCGCCATAGTTGCCATAGACGAACGGAATGGCGGCCTGAGAAATAGCGAGGCGTCCACAGCCCGCTGTCCCGACCGTGATCGTGTCTTCTGGATTAGGGAACGCAATGATCGCCAACCGGATAAACAACGTCATGGCGCAACCGGCACACATGGGATGCTCTTCAAGAATTTCCTTGAATGTACCCATTTGTGAAACGGCCGTTTTCTTGCCGAAGGGACCGTGCTCGACCATATCTCGATACTCTTTCGGCATAAACTTCTCGAACCCGTTTGAAAATTTTACATAATCGAGACTCATCGGGTGCCCTCCCTTATGCTAATCATTCTCTCTTTCATGTGCGTCGTTTGCATGAAATTCATTCGTTCAAGAACATTACAACTACTTCACATTCAAAGTAATTTGAGCTATTGATCCTAGCAAAGCGTTTGAAAGATTGTCAACGGAAAAACATACCCACCAGGCAGCTTCACCAGCACACTGGATCGTATAACTTGCGACATCACAATGCAACTTAACAGAAGGCCCACGGCAAACGAAAGAAGGCCTAGCCTATCCTCCAAATGTAGGCCATTGGTCCTAACTTCTCCAATTAAGGTCGTCAGCAGGTCTCAAGTCTTGATATTCTGCCGATTGCTCAATTGCTCGGAATCAGTATAGAGTAGCGACTATGCCGTTACGGGTTATTATCCCTGGTGAAGGAAGCAGCGAGGAGCACTGCGGTGGGGTGCATACTCGTCCGCCTATTCCTGATGGATCCCTCAAAGCGGAATGCCCGAAGTTTATGAGTCACGGGCCATGCGGTGGGGTGCGTAAGGGAGGATTCTGTGAAGTGTACCCTGAGATGATGTGCCCATGGGTCACCTTATATTTTCAGTTGGAGAAAATTGGACAGATCGAGTGGATGAAACAAGTATGAAGCGTCAATCCAAAACGACCTCGAAGAAACTCGGCTACAATGAACGACATGCAAAAAGTGGGGTCGTTGCCGAGCTCCCCGACATTGAAACATGGCCAAACCAGTATAAGGGCTATGAAATCACGATTGAAATACCGGAGTACACCGCCATTTGCCCGAAGACGGGATTGGCGGACTTCGGGACGATTCGGTTGAAGTACATGCCCGATAAAGCATGCCTCGAATTAAAATCGCTGAAGCTGTACATTCATGCGTACCGGAATCTTGGTATTTTTTACGAAAATGCGGTCAATCGCGTGCTGCAAGATGTCGTCAAATCCTGTCGGCCTGTCTGGGCCGTCGTCACTGGTGAATTTACCGCTCGGGGCGGCCTCCGCAGCACCATCGAAGCAAAATACCCCTAGCTGTTTCGCAGGTTCCTACCGTTCAACATTCCCGTACAGCCTTATCAACCGCGTGCCATAAGAGGGGCGAACTTCTGACTGGCTGCCCGCTTTCTTGACATAATTCAAAGACCTTCTACCTTTTGTAATGATGCCTGCATCCCCAATCAATCAGCATCTCGAAAAAGAGAACTGTCCCGGCCGCTGAGGACATTATGAGAAAACTTGTTGTCTTTATC
>DATEPO010000146.1:0-6578 GCA_035273145.1 Nitrospiraceae bacterium | reverse complement strand
CAAGCGCATGGTGCGCCGTTCCGAATGATAGAGAGACAGGCCAATGACATTGACCTGCGCGACACGAGGGAGCCGGTGGGCCAGGTCATGGATCACCGGCCCTACCTCGACATGGCGCGCGATCGATTCCGCAACTTCGAGCAGCGTTCGATACCGCTCGACGTCGTCGGCAGGGGCGGATGGAGCAACATGATCCATGGGTACTATCCAGACTCCATCTTTCGGTAGTCGGGCAGGGTCGGTGTAAGCCTACTTCAGATAGGATACCGACGTAAAGCAGCCCTGCAGTGGAACGCTGCAATACGTTTCTACAGGCTGTTCACGACAGGGCTTACAAGAACGCAGACGAGGACTAGGTCAACGCCACTAGTTGTGGGTAACTGCTGGGACGGCCACTGCGAAATTTTGAGCGGGCCAATTCAAGGGGTTATGCTGCTACCCCGACCTCAGGAGTGATGAGCCATCATAGTCGAGCAATTCCCCGATCCGGTCGATACTGAGATCGGCAGATGGAAAGGTCGCCAGCGTGTCCGGATCCATCGCATAGTGGCCCTGACGTGGGAAGACGGTCGTGACACGGGCGCCCCAGAGTTTCTTGACCTCCGTCAGAATGCGCAGCTTGTCGTCGATCAGCACGTAATGATCCGCCGGGTACCGTCGTTCGACGTCGTCGAGTTCGCATTCTTTATGAATATAGATCAGGACCTGTCCGTCCACGGCTTGGAGCAGCCCGGACCGCTCAATCTTCCGTGGTTGAAAGACGACATCGCCGTCCGAAAGAATCACCGGCTGTCCCCATTGTTTGACGTGCTTCAGTACATCGAGCGCATGAGGAAACAATCGATCGGCAAACGGATAATTAATTAAAAACGACGATACCGTCAGGAGATGCGGATCGCGGGGATATTCGAGACGATAGCGCTGAAGGGCGCCGAGATAATCGACATAGCTCAATTCTACGCGCAACTGTTCCAAGATGGCCCAATAGCGTTGCTGCCGCTCATGGCCGACTTCTCGTTCAAGATGTTGTCTAAGATCCGCAGTGACCCGATCGTTGTCCAAGAGGGTGTTATCGACATCGAAGAGAAAGACCGTGCGGGGTGCCGTCATGCGAAGTCGTTAGCCTCGTCCGCGCATTACTCGATCACCCATACGGCCAACCCGGCGGCATCCCGAAGCAATTGATCGGTCACCCCACCGCCGAACAAGCGTTTCGTCCTGGATTTGCCATAGCGCCCGACCGCCACAGTGTTGTATCCCCCGTTGCGGGCTTCTTCGAGAATGTTTTGAGCGATGCGATCTTCGTGACCAAACTTCAGATCCACTCGGTCGAGGGGAAATCCTGCTTTCCCCAAGGCGTCGCGGGCTTTCAGCAGATAGGGGCATTCCGCTTCCTGCTGGCCCAGAATCCACTCTGTTTGATCCGTTTTCAATTGGTGCTGCAATTGGCCCTCCACGATCGGGTTCTCGCTCCCGCCGTGTTCTAGCAATTTTCTCGGCATGGGGCTGAGCACGTGAAACAGTGTCACGTGCGCATGCGGGGTTTCTCGCAGAAGCCCGCCGACATATTGAACGACGCGCTCAGCATAATCAGTCTCGTCGATCGCCACAAGTATTCTCATGGAGTCTCCCGTCGGCCTAACTGTTCCATGCCATCGACTCTTCGGCTACGGCAGCATACCGCCTTCAAATCTGTTTGCGAATCGGCTGCTGTCCTACATTCCGATGCTATCTCTCAGTGATTTTCTTAAGCCTGCGATTCGGATGCTGACTTATTTAGACGGGTCTGCTTCCATAGCTTCGTAAAGATGTCGGAGCAATGACACCGGTGTGGCATTGTCGCGCGGAACGAGTAAGACATAGTGTTCCTGGGCGCGAAGAAAGAAGGGCTGGTGAAGATGAGCGGGAACGCCCGCCAGAGTGGCGAGCGAGGCGAGATGTTCGCCGGAGCCTTGCGCCATTTCCTGAAGAAGATCGTCAAAGTTAGCGCCGACAAACGTATTGATCGTTTCGTTTCGCACGAGCACGCCATCATTGGTGCAACCCGACGTGGCGCTTGAAATGGCGAAGGTTTGGAAACCGGTCAGATTCGTGGTGGCGATCGACGCCTGTTGCAGAATATGCTTTTTAGCGATTGAATCCGCCCACAGCATAGCACCAAGCCCGCATCCCGGTCCTCCTTCCATGGCGCCTACCGCCGCATAAACGCCGGACGTCCAAGAGCACGTCGCCATGATGACCATGGCACAAAGAGAATGTTTCATACGTCCTCCATCGCTCAATACATAAATCCTCTCGTCGACCCGCTCGCAACGTCCGACCTAGAGACTCGCCTTGACCGCAGTCCAGTCAACATCAAATGGCGTAGGAGAGGTCATCGGCAAAGAGGATGCTTCCCTGCTTAACCGCGCAGCCCGCTCAGCGCTCATTGGGTGGGTCGAAAGCAAGGCGATCGGCGTCCCTTCATTCTTTGCGAGGCGCTTAAAAAATGCAATCATACCGGCCGGTGAAATGTGCGCCTCGTTGAGCAAATGGAGGCCGTGGAGATCGGCCGCTGTCTCTTTTTCGCGGCTGAACTTTAAAGTCGTGATCTGTATCCCAAGACGTTCCAGCGCCCCAATCACTCCTTGTTGATTGCCCAGCACCACCATGACCATCGTCATCAAGCCGACTGATTGCACCATACTTTCCATCCCATGACGCAAGACCACATGGCTGAGCTCATGCGCCAACACGCCGGCCACCTCTTCCGGACTGTCTGCTTGTTTCAAGAGGCCGGTGTAGACAATCACCGAGCCGCCGGGTAGCGCCATCGCATTGACCGTCTCATTGCGGACGACCGTGACTTCGAACCGATAGGGACTGCCGTGCAACCGGCCGGCTAAACGTCGAATCATGTTTTGGACGGCGTTGACCGCGGGACCTTCGGTGATGACCCGCTGCCCCATCAGGACTTGTTGGCGTGCCGACTCGCCCACGGTGTGCTCCCATTCAATCGGAATACGATGCACCGCCATTTGCACGAGAACGTCGGAAGCCGCCCACAGACCGGCAAGTATCGCCATGATTGAAGCCATGGTGAGCCAGATCCATATCTTCGTCGCCTTGCGTGTCCGGCTTGCACCTTTGATCGATCGAGCGATGTGGCGACTGACCTCCGCGTGAGTCAATGCTGCCAGCGAAGCGATGACGACAGGATCTTTGACGAATAGCTGTCGCTTGTCTCCATCCGCCGTCCAACTCAAGATCAGATGATCGTGATCGAACCCTCCGCTCTTGACCGCGAGCCGATCCAGAGGGACCGCCTCGACGGAAGATTCCGATACGCTGACGGCCAGCTCAGTCGGAAGCACGTCGAGACGGCACGGAAGCCCCGCAGCTGGAAAATTCCGTCCGAAGCAGAGTGCGTTAGGAATGAAATTGGTGGTAGAGGGGCTGGAGGGTAAAAGGGTAGGGTTCTCGTGCAATCGTTGCTCCTTCTTGGCTCTACCTCTATACCCCCTTACCTGTTGTCACTCGGCCGTAGGGAGGAATTGGCGGACCCACGATCCAAACCCGCGTGGATTGCGGCTTTGAATATAAACCATACCCGGTCCTCGGAATCGGCAGACGAACCCTTCGCCTGAGGTCAAGCTCGCGATCCAGCCTGCGGCTGCCTTCTCAATGTTGTACGAAGTCGTCGCGGTCCACGCAACCAGATGACTATTGTCAATGATATATTCTTGGTCAGGCTGCAGCGTAACCGTATGGATGGCCCCAAAACTGTTCAACACCAATGGACCCTTGCCGCTGATTTTCAAAATAAACAATCCTTCGCCGCCGAGGAGCCCACGGCTTAAACTCTGCATCTTGCTCTCAATTTTGATTCCATCGGCGCCCGCCAAGAACCCGTCTTTCTGCACGAGGTATTCATTCATTCCGTCCAATTCAAAGACGAGAATATCTCCCGGCACGGTCGGCGCTAACAGAACTTCTCCGAGGCCACGAGTAGCCCGGAGGGTCTGAAAGAAGAACTTCTCGCCCGAGAGCACCTTCCTGGACAGCGCTCCTAGAAATCCGCCTTCCATCTTGCTGTCGACATCAATGGTAGGTGAGCACGCAACCATGGCCCCCGATTCGGCTTTCACGCTTTCCCCTGACGCCAATTCTATTCGGACCATCGGAAATGCGCCTGGATACAAAATTTCAGATTTCATTGACTGTTCCTCGTATCCTCAGACCCGATCCATCGGATCGATGGAATGGCATAAGCGGAATGGTAAGCTGCCTTTGTGACAAGTCTTTAGTCCAGATTATTCATGAATACTACTACAGGAACCGATCCTCTCGCCCGGCGGGTTTTCTCGTTCGGTTTTCTTGATGGACGCTTTGCATTACGTATCAAGAACCGGCCGGCTCACAAAGCGACGGCTCACTCACAATCTGCCGGGCGGATGAAATGAAGGCTCGGTCCCAGCCGCTTCCCAACGGCATTCATAAATAATCCGGACTAGCCTGTCAAGCGAGGCGGTGCAGCGATTGGATCGCGAACATCAGGGATGGGCGGGGCGGGCTGGATAGACTAGTGAAGAAAGGTGACGCTCACGTCGAATGTGGGATCGCCGCCATCGTCTTTATGATCCATGCCGACGCTGTAGATCATGCCACGAGTCGCATTGACTAACATCGGAAGTTCGGTAAAGGGGTCGTAAAAGCTAGGGCCCGCTTGCGCGATACGAGTGACCAGGCTTGAGTCCTGAGATGGAGCACGTAGCCTTGCTTGCAATCCCGCGAGGCGAAGACGAGCATCCGTTTCCATGATCCCCCCGGTAATGGCATCCCAATCCGGCATAGGATCGGCGACGATTAGATTATCGATGGGATTGAATCCATAATCGAGCCACGTGCGAGACGGCGTATTGGCAAAATCATACAGTTTCGGCATCGTTGAATGAGGCGATCCCGCAGCTTTGATCAGAGCCTCGTAGTAGGCCGCATACATGTTGAGCGTTCGTTGTTTAGGCAAAGGCATTTTGGCGATAGCGACGGCGAGAGAAGGATCGGTATCCGCATGAGGACGAACTCGCGAATCCATTCTTTTCACGGCCAGCGCAAACTCATTTTGCATCGGCCAGCGAAGCGACCGTTCCTCCGGGTCCAAGGGACGGGCCATTCTCATCATCCTCTGGATGACTTTATTCTCGATGTTTTGCCGATTCAGGATCCCGGACATCACGGCCAGGTCGTCACCGATTCCTTCCGCTGCCATGGATTTAATCGACAAGGTTTTCGCCTGTGCGAGGACTTTGCGCCATGCAGTAAGATCGGTTTCGAGTCGATCCAATCCTGCAGTCAAGCTCTGCGTAAACCCGTCCGCCACATAGAGACGGTGCACCGCAAGAATCTGCCCGCAGTCGGGGCTGCCCAGATGATTGAATCCCCAATCTTCGAACGGGAGATTCAGCCAGCGCCGATATCGGCTCACCAGTTGACCTTGTGGATCGATGTCCTCCTTGCCTTGGGACCATTCGGCCACAAATGAGGTTGATGAATCCGACGCGTTCAATTGATCGGTAGATGTTTGGGTATGCGAGGCGATTCGTGCAACGGATTGCCCCTTTGTTCGAACCGGACAGCCTTGAGTCGCTCCCGTATTCGCGTTCAGCCACCGATCGTAACCGGCTTGCATAGGGTCCATTGAAGAAGTGGCGCCGAACCCGATAAGGAGGATGTACCCGTTATTCTTCCAGTCCTCTATCGTCTTGGGTGGCGACACACTCACCAAATGCTGAAACACTTCGGACGGTTTCTGTTCAACCCCCAACCACAATGATGCGGCGCCTCCGATAATCAGCGCGGTCCAGAGGGCGATCGCGATGGAGACAAATATGACGAGCTTGGTCACAGAATTCGTGGCCGTCACCAGGCGTCGGCTTATAGTTGACAGACGGAATGAGATCCAGAGAGCCATGTCACGGCCGTAATGCCGCGTCGATGCGGACTGATCCCTTTCCTTTGTGAGGTTGTCTTCAACAGACAGCGCCATCGATGGCCCTTGTCCGCGGGACGTCATGGACCTGGAATTCGTCTCGCCCATGGCCCGTTCCCAGTAGGTCTCCTGAAGGGGCACATGATCATCGCGCTTTACCGATTGCCTGGCATCCTCTCGAACAATCGCCTCTTTGATGAAAGGAGCCGGCAGGGCATCTGATGTGGATCGTACGCCTTCTGACTCTTCAGGATAGAATCCTACGCGACTGGGCTCGCACACCGGCTCATCGCCGAATCCGTCCGGCTCTGATCTTGGCTCCGAATCCGATCCTTCATCATGCGCTTCGTTGTCGATCGTCGGCGCCATTTGGTTGTCGGAAGTGTGATTGACCGGTGGAAAAGGAACTTTTTCATCCGGCGTTGAATGCGCTTTGAGCGTGACCTGTGCGGCACTTCGAACGACCGGTTGCGCCTGAACTTCTGATGACCATTCCGATTCGTCAGCCTCGATCGTGGTGCTATCCTCTTCCACCGCGTTGTCTTGGGAATCTATTTCAACCGGGTCGAATTTCTCTTCCACAAGTTCTACCGGCTCTGATGGAGCCGAG
>DATEPO010000145.1:0-2182 GCA_035273145.1 Nitrospiraceae bacterium | reverse complement strand
ATTGGATGCCCGAGCCTCCGGTGAGCTTGGCATAGCTGAGTCCGGTGTAGTCGCAGGGCCGTCCGCTCGAGCAGCGTTTCCAGGCTCCAAACGCGCTCTCGGGATCGGTCCACTTGACCAATGGCTTCCCGTCGAGGTCCTTGAAATCCATGCGGCGCGCATAGTCGATAAAAATATCCAAATCGGATTTCGCCTCGCCGGGCGGCTCAATCGCCTTATGCGAAATGTGGACGGTCCGATCGACGTTCGTGAAGCATCCGGTTTTTTCTCCCCACAAAGCCGTCGGGAGCACGATATCGGCTCCTTGGGCCGTCTCCGTCATAAAGGCATCCTGGACGATCACTAAAAGTCCTTCCTTCTCCAAAATGCGGCGGATGCGCGACAGCTCCGGAAGGCTCACGGCGGGATTCGTGCCACTGATCCACAGCATCTTGATCGAGCCTTCATTGGCATAGTGAAACATCTCCATAGCATGGGTCGGCGGCTTATAGGCCGGGATGACATTGGGATCGACATTCCAGATCCGTGCGAGGTCAAGGACATGCTGATGATTGTTCCAGTTCCGATTGCCCGGCATATCGCCGTCGGCCCCACACTCGCGCGTGTTCTGCGCCGTCGGCTGTCCGTTCATCTGATACAAACCGCTCCCCGGTTTGCCGATCAAGCCCCGAATGAGATGGACATTATTGATTTGAACGGCCGCGGCGGTCGCCTGCATGGACTGATACACGCCTTGCAAGGCGGTGGAGACAAGGCTTGGGGTGGATCCAAGCACATCGGCCGCGGCGCGAAGCGTGGCGACGGGAACATTGGCAACCTTCTCCACACGCTCGGGCGTCCATTTCGCCACAACCTTTACTAGGTGTTCGAAGCCGACCGTGTGCTTGTCGATGAAGTCGTGATCCAGCTTGCCGTTCTGGATAATCAGATGCAGCAAGCCGTTCATGACCGGCACATTCGAGCCGATGTTCGGCATGATATGAATATCCGCGCGTCTGGCGGTCGGCGTTTTGCGGGGATCGACGACAATCAATTTCGGCGGGTGTGGTCCTTCCAGCCGATCGAGAATGCGCATCCACAGCACGGTCTGCGTCTCGGCCATGTTATGACCGACAAGGAACATCGCATCGGTCGTATCGAGATCGGTATAGCTGCCGGGCTGGCCGTCCGTGCCGAAGGATTCTTCGAGCGCCGCCGAGTTGGTGGCGGTGCAGAGCCGCGTATTGCCGTCCATATGCGGCGTGCCGATCCCGCCTTTCCCGATGGTCGACAAGGTATAGTACTCTTCGAGGAAGAGCTGCCCCGATGTATAAAACGCGATCGCATCTCGCAAGCCCTGGCTGATGAGCTGCTTGGATCGATCGACGATAATCCTCATCGCTTCATCCCAGGTGGCTTCCACGAATCGGTCCCCAGTGCGGATCAGCGGACGGCGCAGGCGGTCCGGGCTGTAATTGGCCTCCCAGCCGTAGAGCCCCTTCGGCCCTAACCGTCCATGATTGACCCGATCGACATCTCGTCCGCGGACCGCGACCATGCGGCCTTTTTTGACACCGACATCCATCCCGCATCCGTTCGAGCACAAGATGCACGTCGACTGAATCCAGCGCTCGGGTTCTTCGACGATTCGCGAATCCACCCGGTCCGGCCATTGCTGATAATAGGGTGTACGGATGCCCCACACCTCGCCGATGGAATTACGCGGAGTCACCACGTCCTGTTTCATCGGCGATGATCGCGACGGCTCGGCGATGGGCTGCAGCATGGTTTCGGCAAAGGTCAGGCCCGGTGTCGCAACAGCCGCCATACTGCCGGCTGAGGCCCGGAGAAATTGTCGGCGTGAAAGACTCATGATTTTCCTCCGTCGTGGGCGACTACACCCCCTGTTCAGTCACATTTAGCACCATGGCCTATGCTCGTGTAGCAGCGAATCACGCAGGGCTGTGTCAACCGCCGTGTGTTTCAACGCCAGCGACGCTTAGCTAATAGTGTGAGGATAGAGGTTTTGCGGTTAGCGAGATGACTGACGGCAGGCAGCGAAGGTTAAAGTTCGTATTTACCTACGAGTCGGCTGTCTCATGGATGAGGAGAGCGCGATTACCGACGGGCAAAATGATTCGGGCACAAAGAAGAGCGGATCCAATTCCGTAACAATCGCCAGGTCGACTGCTTCCTGACTCTA
>DATEPO010000144.1:0-11358 GCA_035273145.1 Nitrospiraceae bacterium | reverse complement strand
TCGGTCAGCATCCGGGCTCGGCTTTTGCCGAACGACAGAGCTTTGTTGCCCCCGATTTGCATCTGCCGCATGAGGAAAAACCAGAGGCCTAAGAACAGGATGAACGGCCCCCAGGTCACAAGAAACGTGATGTACCACGGACTTTCATCGGGCGGTTTCGCTTCGATCTGGACGTTTCGTTCACGGAGCACCTTCACGAAATCCGGATAATCGGCGGAATAGGTTCGAATACGAGTGCCGTCTTTTAGAATGCCGCTGATATGGCTGGCTTTGATAATGACCTTGGTGATCTCGCCCTTGTCGAGCTGCGCCATGAAGTCGCTAAAGATGACCTCTTCTTCGGGTGCATGGGTCGGAACGCTAAACAGGTTGAAGAGCAAAATCATAAAGAGCCCGACAACCACCCAGAATAGGAGATTTTTTACCCGAGAGTTCATCCAACTCCTCCTCGACACACCATTAAACCGGTGCAAACCTTGCTGGTGTAATCCTTGCTAGTACAAAGACGAATGACACAGGATTCTAACATACCGTTGGAAAAAGTGACAAGAACGGCTTATCCATCATGACCATCGTCGTCCACTGTATCCAACACCGCCAGATACGGCAGATTGCGATATTTCTGTTGGTAGTCGAGTCCGTACCCCACCACATACTTATTCGGAATCTCAAATCCCACATAATCGATAGGCACATTTTTTTCACGGCGCTCCGGTTTGCTGAGCAAGGAGCAGATCTTAATGGACTTCGGTTTGCGTTTGTGCAGCGTGTCGATAAGATATTGAGCCGTCAATCCGGAATCGACGATATCCTCGACGAGCAGCACATCTCGTCCCGCGATGTCTTCAGTCAAGTCGGTGACCATTTTGACTTTTCCGGAGCTCTTCGGTTTTCCTGCATAACTGGCCACGACAAGAAAATCCACCCGCATGGGAATTCTGATCGCTCTGGCCAAGTCGGCATAAAACGCATAGGCGCCCTTTAGCACGCCAACGAGAATCAAATCCTTACCGGCATAATCCATGGTAATCTGCCGACCCAATTCGCGTATGCGCATCCGCATTTGTTCTTGGGTGACAATCGGTCGCCCGAACATTCGATCCATTATACGAACTCCTTGCGTTCGCTCTCCAATAACGCGAGGCGCAAGAGACGCCGTGTCGAAGCCGTCACCCGAAATCGGTGATTCAGGCGATACCCTGCCACCCACACAATCCCTTCCGGAGCGACGACCAGTGGAATGCGCTCTCGCTCCGATCTCGGTACTTTCAGATCGGCAAACAAATCTTGCAATTTCTTCTGATGGCCGCCGAAGCCGAATGGATGAAAGCGATCTCCCGGTTTCCATGTTCGTACGTGAAGGTCCAGCGTGACGCGGTCGGCATCCAATAGGGCTTGCATCGGCGGTACTGCCGAACACGTCGTTATCGGTTGGGAGCAGTGTACCAGATCAGCTTGCAACCGCTGTCCGGTCAGAGGCCAGGAGATCCTAGAGGGAACCGGTAGTGCCAATGACCTATCGGACCCTACCGCCACACCTAGCGTTGAACCAGAGACGACAGCGCGTGGCTGAAATAGAATCTTCTCATAGGATCGGCTCACGTTCGCATGTCGAATAGTCGCACCTGAACCGGAGCTTCCATGGACGACGCGGTCCAACAACAGCGACACGGCGCCAAACGATGGGCCGCGGTTCACCCCGGTAGTGCGCTGAATAACTTTCCGAAGGACGCGTCGTTGTAGCGCGAGCGGCAACGCCAGCAATCCAACGCGGTCCAACACCCATTCATTGTTGTCTAACTGTTGTCCGACACGGGCAAGCTGTTCCGCCGCCAGACTCTCGAGGCACGCATCGTCTTCACGAAGAATGTCCGCTTGACGCGCCAATCCCTCAAGGATGGCTGGATTGAACCGTGTCAGCACAGGCAACAGATGATGCCGCACCCGGTTGCGCAGATAGATGGACGTGGCATTACTAGAATCTTCACGGAACTCCAACCTCTGTTCCGCCAAATAGGCGAGAACGTCGGTGCGGCCAACTGCGAGCAGCGGGCGAATGAATGGAAGACGCAGGGACGGCATGCCCGACAGCCCCGTGGTCCCCGCGCCGCGTAACAACCACATGACGACGGTTTCCGCCTGATCGTCGCGCGTATGGGCGACAGCCACCTTATTGGCGTCGAGCGATGCGCGCAATCGCAACAGCGCCGCATATCTCGCTTCACGCGCCGCTTCTTGTAACGACCGCCCCTTGCATAGATCGTCAGTCAGCGTGAGCCGTTCGTACCGATACGAGATATGGAGACGCGTGCACAATGCCATCACAAAGGCCGCATCATCATCCGACTCCGCCCCGCGCAAACCATAATTAAAATGAGCGACCGAGAGGGCCAGATTCCATGACGGAGCCAATCCATGCAGCACTGAGAGCAGCGCCACCGAATCAGGGCCGCCGGACACGGCGACGACGACCCGGTCGCCGCGTTGGATCAACCGTTGCCGTGTGATCCCCTCCGCCACGCGGCGCATCAAGGGCGCATCTCGTACGTTCGTGTGAATGGATGGCGCCATACTCACGATACCTGTGAATCCGTAACCGTCTGCGCAGCCGCCTTTACGGCATCACGCGCATGGCGTACATCGGTAGCAATCTGCTGTGACAGTTCTTCGTGTGTGGCAAACACCTGGTCTCCTCGAAGTCGCTCCAGAAAGCGGATCGACATCTCTTGCCCATAGAGATCGATCTGTTCATCGAGCAGATACACTTCCAGCAAACGTTCGCCATTCCCAAACGTCGGGCGCGTGCCGATATAGGTTACGGAGTCCAAACATCGTCCCTTCCAGACGGCCGTGGTCGCATACACGCCATCGGCCGGAATGACACGATGGTGCGGTAAACGGATATTGGCGGTCGGCCACCCTAGCGCCTGGCCGCGCTTATCCCCATGGACCACGGTTCCAGCCAGATCATACGGTCGACCGAGAAATCGAGCCGCCCGATGGACCTCTCCGGCCTGTACCATTGACCGGATGCGCGTTGAACTGACGATCTCGTCCTCGACATGGATGGGAGGCACCGCATGGACGGCAAAACCGGCCGGCTTACTTAATCGAACCAGATCGGTCATGCGCCCGGTCCGTCCCGCGCCAAAGGCAAACTGCTCGCCCACAAATAATTCCCGCACGCCGATCTGATCTCTCAGAACCTTGCAGACGAAAGTGTCCGGAGTACATGCAGCAAACGCTTTATCGAAGGGGATGCACAAGACCTGTTCGATCCCGGCTTCTTGAAAGCGAATCAGCTTGTCTTCCATGCTCGTCAATAGCCGGAGGGGCGTCGCGGGCGACAGCACCGTGATCGGATGGGGATCGAAGGTCAGCACCGTTGCCGTCCCGCTCTTCTCAACCGCCGTTTGCACGACCGACTTCAGGAGAGCCTGATGTCCGCGATGAAGACCATCGAAGTTGCCGATCGTGAGCACAGGATAGGTCGCGGGTTGATGGTGCGTGAGGCTTCTGCTAATTTTCATTCCAGGCTCACTATCACTCGGTCAATGCTCGTGCCGCATCTTTTGCAAAATATGTGAGAATCATATCGGCGCCGGCCCGCTTGATGGACAGTAACGATTCCATCATCGCGCGTGACTCGTCCAGCCATCCGGCCTGGGCCGCGGCTTTGATCATGCTGTACTCCCCGCTGACCTGATACGCCGCGATGGGCAAGGCCACACGTTCGCGCGCCGCGGCGATAATATCCAAGAATGGCAAAGCCGGCTTCACCATCACGATATCGGCCCCTTCTTCGATATCCAAATCGATCTCCCGTAGCGCTTCCCGGGCATTGGCCACATCCATCTGATAGGAGCGCCGGTCGCCGAACGTGGGAGTCGAGTCGGCCGCCTCACGAAACGGCGCATACAAACAGGAGGCGTACTTTGCCGCATAGGACATGATGGGAATATCCGTATAGCCATGACGATCCAACTCGTCGCGAATCGCGCCGACCCGGCCATCCATCATATCGGAAGGCGCCACCACGTCAGCACCCGCTTCGGCATGGGTGCGGGCCATTTCGCGTAAACATTCGAGCGTGTCATCGTTCAGGATGCGCCCGTCTTTCACGACGCCACAGTGTCCATGCGACGTATATTCGTCAATACACACGTCAGTCATGACGAGCACCTCCGGCACGTGTTCTTTGATCGCGCGGATCGCGCATTGCACGATGCCATGCGGATCGTAGGCCGACGTGCCTCGCTCATCCTTTCGATCAGGAATGCCGAACAGGATCACGGCCGGGATGCCGAGCAGCTTGACGTCGGTTACTTCCTTGACCAAGAGATCCACCGACCAGCGATATTGGCCCGGCATGGACGCAATCTCCTCGCGCTGGTCCCGTCCCATCGTGACAAACATGGGATAGATTAAATCGGAGACGGACAGCGACGTCTCGCGAACCATCCGTCGCAAGGATTCATGCTGTCGGAGCCGACGCATCCGTTGACGCGGAAACATGCTATTTCCTTGGAAGATTGGTCAAAAAGACCACCAGGTCGCGCACAGAAATCATCCCGACCAATTTGCCGTTTCGCGTGACGCCCAAGTGGCGAAGATGTTCCCGCGCCATGAGGTCGTTCGCATCGAGCAAGGTCTTACTTTCCTCAATTGTCATGATAGGAGCCGACATAATTTGTTCGATCACTTTGTGGGCAGGATCGCCGCCTACCGCGACGACTCGCCTGACCATATCCGTATCCGTCACAATCCCAACAATCTCATTTCCCCGGCTCACGAACAAACTGCCGATATTTCGGTCCCGCATGATCTCGGCCGCTTTCCGGACATCGGTATCGCGGTCCACGGTGACGAACTTCTCCGCTGGAATCATGAATGATTTAACAGGAACCATGCTTGATCTCCTATGTAGGTGTAGATGGCAAGTGACGATAATAGTGAACGATCGCGTTAACCAGAGCCGGAATGGTATTTTCCTTCGCCATGATGGTCACGGGCAACCCCTCTTCTTCGGCGGTTTGCGCCGTAATCGGTCCAATGCAGGCCACTACCGCGCCCGCCGTCAATGTGCGCAGGTCCTCGCGGCTCTCAAAGAGTGCGCAAAAGTTCCGGACCGTCGAGGAGCTGGCAAACGTCATAACATGAAGATCGCGTCGGGCCAATTGGTCCCTCAGCCGTTCCACTGCCGAGATGGGACGAATGGTTCGATACACAGTCACCACGCGCACCTCTGCTCCGGCCTCCCGAAGTTGATCCGGTAGAATTTCCCGCGCGACAGCAGCGCGGGCGATGAGGACGCGCCGGTCCGACACGCCGGTCTTTGTCATTGCAGCGATCAGTCCTTCCGCCTGAAATTGTGCCGGAATAAGATCGGCGTTCAATCCATAGCGGGATAATTCTTCAGCGGTCCGGGGACCGATGCAGCCGATCCGAAGACCGGAGAGCGCACGCGCATCCTGCCCTTTACTTTTGAGGCGTTCCATAAACGGACGGATGCCGTTCACGCTTGTGAACACCAGCCAATGATACCGACTCAGCTCAGCAAGGGCCGCATCGACCTCATGCCAGGTTTCCGGTGGAACGGTCTGGATGACCGGATACTCCACGGGCTCGGCGCCGTGTTCTTCGAGGAGATGCGACAATGCGCCCGCCTGCTCGCGCGCCCGCGTGACGAGGATGCGCTTCCCGAACAGCGGCCGCGTTTCATACCAATTCAATTGCGCTCGAAGACCAACGACCTGCCCTATCACGATAATCGTCGGCGGGTCCATCTGCGCCTGTTCCGCCTTCTCAACAATATCGCTCAGTGTGCCGACTACCGTCCGCTGATGGGAGCGTGTTCCCCATCGAATCAAGGCCACCGGCGTGTCGATGGATTTGCCGTCTTTCGTCAAGCGCTTCACGATGGCCGGCAGATTTTTCATGCCCATTAAAAACACAAGCGTGCCGTCCGCCGAGGCGAGACGCGGCCATTCCACGCTGGACGCCCCTTTCGTCGGATCTTCATGACCGGTGACGAAGGCCACGGTCGAGGCCAGTGTGCGATGCGTCACTGGAATGCCGGCATAGGCCGGTACGGCTACGGCGGACGTGACGCCGGGCACGACCTCAAAAGGAATCCCCGCTTCTGCAACCGCTTCCGCTTCCTCGCCCCCACGGCCAAAGACAAAGGGATCGCCCCCCTTCAAACGAACCACGACTTTTCCTTCCCGTGCTTTGCCGATCAAGAGATGATTGACTTCGTGCTGATCTTGATAGCTGCCGCGATCGCGCCGACCGACATAAATTCGCTCGGCCCGTTCAGGCGCGTGTTCAAGCAACACCGGATTAGCCAGATAGTCGTACACGACGACATCGGCCTGTTCCAAGCACCGTTTCCCGCGCAAGGTCAAGAGCTGAGGGTCTCCCGGTCCAGCCCCTACGAGATACACTTTGCCCATCGCGCTCATCCGTGGCTCACTCGCGGCCGTAGAGGTCCCGCAAGATCACGTCTCCACCGGCCGCCAATAGTTGCTCCGCCAACCGAGTACCTAACGCCCGCGCATCGGATGCCGCCCCGGCTACCGCATCGCGGATCAAGGTCGTGCCATCGGGGCTTGCGACGAGGCCGTCCAGCACGAGACGATCCCGCTCGATTGTCGCATGCGCCGCGATGGGAACCTGGCAGCCGCCTTGGAGGCGATCCAAGAGCGCCCGTTCTGCCGCAACGGCTGTATGGGTGATCGGATCGTTCAGTTCGGATAACAGTGCACGGACAAACTCATCGTCCCGACGCCCTTCAATCGCCAAGGCCCCTTGGCCAATGGCCGGCACACTGACGTCCAACGAGAGATATTCCGTCACCTCTTCGTTCAATCCCATGCGTCGTAGACCGGCCGACGCCAAGACAATCGCGTCATAGTCACCCTGTTTTAATTTGCGCAGGCGGGTCTCCACATTGCCCCGCAGCATCTCAATCTTGAGATCCGGACGGTAATGCAACAATTGCGATTGGCGCCGCAGGCTGCTGGTGCCGATCCGTGCGCCTGCCGGTAATTGATCCAGCGTCCATCCTTTACGGCCTTCCCGACTAATCAAGGCATCCCGCGCATCTTCGCGCGACGGGACACAGAGAATCTCCAAGGCATCGGGCAACACGGTCGGAACATCCTTCATGCTATGCACCGCGAGATCGATCTCTCCCTCAAGTAGAGCCTCTTCGATTTCTTTGACGAAAAGCCCTTTGCCTCCAATCTTCGCCAGTGGAACATCAAGGATTTTATCACCCGATGTCTTGATTCGTTGGAGCGTCACGGTGAGCGCAGGCGCAATCTCGTGCAGGCGAGCTTGGATCCATTCTGCCTGCCAGACGGCCAGACGGCTTCCCCGCGTCCCGATGACCAGAGACGAGCGTGAGGTGGTCGGGATAGAGACGGCGCGTGTCACTGTCCTCGCTCCTGATACGGGCTCCGAAAAGGCGTCTCTCGCGCACCCGGCAGTTTTTCATGCTCGTTGCGGCTGGTGTTGGGATTCGGATTCTGTTGCGGCACTCTGGTCATATCCCGGTAATAGAAAGACATCGCAAAGACGCTCAGCAAGGCCAGAATGACGGCCAAATAGGCGACGACATCCCAGCGAAATCTTTCTTTGCCGCGAGAGTCATACCCGCACCGAGGACAATCGTGCACAGGATCGTGCCCCAAATAGGTGTGCCGGCACTTCGGACAGGTAAACAGCTTGGGGCCCTTAGGCATCGACTCGCCCGCATTTCAGATTAGGTAGTGGAGCGGCCGGCCTTGGTTGGTACAGGCTCCGGGCGCAACGATCCTGAAGATTGGGACTCATGAGCATGATCATCAGGAACCGGAATACACGCAGGGGACTCATCTCCGACTTCGCTATCCGTTCTGCCGCTCAACGAACCGATTTTCCCATTGTCGGTAAGATTAAAGAACCGACGCGCCGCTTCAAGATAGAGCGCAGCGGTTGCAGAATCGGCTTCGGCTTTGAGCGTTACCAGTGACCCGTGCAACAGTTTATTGACGACGGCTGAGGCCAACGCTTCGATCGCTTCATGATCCTGTGGAGAGAGATGCTTCAGTCGTGTCAGCGTTTTTTCCAGCTCCGCGTGCTTGATCTCGTCCGCGCGCTTACGCAAGGCGACAATGAGCGGCGTGACTTCCAGCGACTTGATCCATTGTTGGATGACACGCACTTCCTCATCGACGAGGCGCTCGGCTTTGACGGCTTCACCCCGTCGGTCTTCGCGGTTCTGCTCGACACGCGTTTCGAGATCGTCGATATCGAACAGAAAGGCATTGTCGATATCTCTGACAGCCGGGTCGATATTGCGGGGAACGGAAATATCGATCAGAAAGATGGGCCGGTTCATACGCACGCGAACGGCCTGCTGTACATCCTCAACGTGAATGAGATAGTGCGAGGCGCCCGTCGAACAGAGGACGATGTCGGCTTCGGCAATTTCATGACGAAACTCTTCAAAAGGAATCGCGGTCCCGTTGAATCGCTTCGCCAATTCCGCCGCACTGACAGAGTCACGCGTGGTAATCATCACCCGTCTGATCCCATTATCGACCAGATGCTGAGCGGCCAGTTTCGCCATTTCCCCCGCCCCCACGAGGAGAACCGTTTTTTCACTCAAATTGGAGAAAATCTTCTTTGCCAATTCCACGGCTGCGTAGCTGACCGACACGGCGGCTTCGGCAATTTTGGTTTCCGTTCGCACGCGCTTAGCGACCGAGATAGCCTTTTTCACCAGCTTATTGAGAATCAGGCCACTGGCTTTGTGAGTCAGTGCCGCTTCAAAGGCCTCCTTCAATTGACCAAGGATTTGCGGCTCACCGACGACCATCGAATCTAGGCTGGCCGCAACACGAAACAAATGGCTGATCGCCCGATCATCGATATGCTGGTACAGATGGGGGGTTAATTGGTCCGAGGTAAGCGCCAAGTGTGTATCCGCCAAGAAGCTTTGGACGCCGGCATAACCGGCCTTCATCTCATCCACGACCGCATAGACCTCGACTCGGTTACAGGTCGAGAGGAGAAACCCTTCCTTGATCGCGGGGTAGACACAGAGCCGATGCAGGGCTTCTCCCAACCGGCTGGCCGGCACCGCTAATTTTTCACGCACCTCAATGGGAGCGGTCTTATGGCTGAGTCCGACCACAATCAGATGCATGGTTCAGGCTCCCGGCCCATGTCCCTTCACGATGACACCGATGAAGGTCAAAATAACTCCGGCAAATCCGATGATAGTGAGATACGCGGCGCGCTTGGCGCGCCATCCAATGGTCAAGCGTCCAACGAGCACTGCAAAATAAAATACCCATGTCACGAGCGCCCCTGTCTGCTCCGGATTCCAACTCACGAACGAGCCTTTGGCAAATTCGGCGGATACCGCACCGACGATAATCCCCAACGTCAATAACGGAAATCCCAAGACGATGGATTGCTGGTTGAGATGATCGAGGAAATCCAACGGCGGCAGTTTGCTATAGAGCACATTGAACCGCTTGGATTTCAGGAGCCGATCTTGAATCAAGTACATGATACCCGCGACGAAGGCGACGGCGAACCCAACCGTACCTAAAATACTCAGCGTGACATGCAGCCAGACAGTTTTGAGCACCGGCTCCAGCGTCGGGACTTCTTTTGGCAATGCGGCCGCCGAAACTAAAGAAATGAGGGCTAAAGGAAGAATAAAAGACCCCAAGATATGGATACGATGGCGAAGCTCGACGATCAAAAACACCAACACCAGTGCCCACGAGAAAAATGAAATGGCATCGTGCGAGCTGGTGAGCGGCATTTGATTTTCAGCCACCATGCGGGCCGCGAGCGCAATCGAATGCGAGAGGAAGCCGACTCCCGTAATGACGAGCGAGACGCGCGACAGCGCTTCAGAGCGACGGACAAGATAGGCTAAATAAAAGCCGGTGCCGACAAAATACAGCACGATCGTGGTCATAAGAAATATGACCGACATGTACCTATCCTCGCAAAATTTCAATAAAAATGCATCGGTGAGCGGGGGATTATAGCCGCTTAAAAATAAAACAGTCAAGGAATGCTGCGGGGTTGCAGGGTCGCAAGATACTCGTGCAGCGCTTTGGCGGTACTTGGAAATGCCAATTCGTTCCAGGGAAGATCGGCTGGGGAGAAGATGCCTATTTCCAGAGTTTCATCGCCGGCCGCCGCGTGACCCCCAATGATTTCTCCGACGTAGACGATAATGATCACCGGATGATCGGCGTAAGAATATACATTCAACAGGCGGGAAATCTTCACGTCCAAGCAACTTTCTTCGCGCGTCTCTCGAATCGCCGCCTCTTCCACTCGTTCGCCTCGGTCCACGAACCCGCCGGGAAACACCCATTTTCCATACGCCGGCTCGATGGCACGTTTGACGAGGACGATTCCTCCGTCGTGCGCGATAATCGTCCCGACGGCAACTTTGGGATCCAAGAAAAAGATGAACTGACAGGAGAGACACACGAGCCGATCGGGTTCACCGGATTTCATCGATCGGCGACAAAGAGCGCCACCGCACTTTGGACAAAACGAATAGGTGGCCTTCGTCCATTCTTGGGAGGCATCGAGATCGAGGTTGGATTCCATGAACACTCCTCAGAAGCAATCCGGAGCAGCGCGCAAAATCTTAGCATAGCCGTCCATGAAGGCAAAGCTTAATAGACTTCCCGTTCTCCCCTCTGTACCATGATCGTTGGCTTTGCACTAGCCGGGATTATTCATGAATACTTACTACAGCGGCCGATCCTCTCGCCCGGCTGGGCTTTTCTCGTTCGGTCTCCTCGACGGACCGCAAGGACTCCTGCGTCGCCCTCACTTGCGAGAAGCCTCAGCGGGCTTCGGTCTCCGCCGCTTCGCCGCGGCGTTCATGAATAATCCGGGCCAGTGAATCATCATGCCGGGCATACTCTATCTCGTCAGCACGCCGATCGGAAACGTCGAAGATCTGACATTTCGGGCTGTGAAGATTCTATGTGATGTACATTTCATTGCCGCGGAAGATCCCCAGGTGACGAAGCAACTGCTCGATCATTATGCGATTGAAACGCCGGTGACTACCTATCATCAGCTCAACAAAGAAGAGAAGACCCCGCTCATTCTCAAACGGCTTCAAGACGGCAATCATGCGGCATTGGTCTGCGATGCCGGCACGCCGGTCATCGTAGACCCTGGCGCCTTTCTCATTTCTAAAGCGCTGGCAGCCGGCATCGCAGTGAGCCCTGTACCGGGTGCTTCGGCCATACTGGCCGCGCTGTCGTCGTCAGGCCTACCGTCCGACGAATTTGTGTTTCTCGGAATGTTTCCGCACCG